>JAFGTN010000136.1 GCA_016934075.1 Pirellulales bacterium | reverse complement strand
GGCCGGATCGAAAATCGCCACCGAACATCCCGAGTTCGTCCTTGGCGGCAAAGGCGGCGGGCTGTTTAATCTGTCCAACTCGACGGCCCGCGCCTGGATGACCGATTTCCTCTCAAAGAAAATAACTGCTTGGGGAATTGATGTCCTCCGTATGGATTTTAATATGAATCCACTCGGCTATTGGACTAAAAATGATGCGGCCGACCGTAAAGGCATGACACAAGCCAAATACATCGAGGGTCTCTATGCAATGTGGGACGAGTTGCGCGCACAGCATCCCGGCCTGCTGTTGGACAGTTGTTCCAGTGGCGGACGTCGCATCGACCTGGAAACCATGAGCCGGGCCGTAACTCTCTCGCGCAGCGACGTCGCTTGTACGGCCGGCCATCAAACGGTGGAGCAGAACCTGACGGTCGGGCTAAGCCAGTTCATCCCCCTGTTCAGCACGTTCACATGGTCGCCGGACGCCTACACGACACGAAGCTCGGCTACGCCCGGACTGATTACGCAGTTTGATTATCTTGATTCCACCTTAGACGTCGCCAAGGCGACGGCCGCGGTCGCGGAAATCAAAGAAAACCAGAAGTACTGGTACGGCGATTTCTATCCCTTGACGCCGGCCGGCATCGACGAATCTGCGTGGGCCGCCTACCAGTTGAATCGCTCCGATCTGAATGCCGGTATTGTGATGGCTTTTCGACGTCCCAAGAGTTCCGATGCAACAATGACCTTTTCACTGGGTGGAATCGATGCTTCAAAAGAGTACCGAGTTACGTTTATCGACGAGTCGCGAAACGCGGTCAAAAGGAGGATGTTTGGCAGCGAGTTGAGGCAACTTCAGTTGCAGTTGCCGAAAGCTAAAACTAGTGTCTTGGTGCGCTATGCATTGGTGCCAGAGCCTTGAAGTCCTACTAAATAATGCCAAACTCACCAGCCAGCATAGAAACAAGGTGATGATATTGGGCGAGTGGACGACATTGTCCTCGCTTTCGCCGTTACCGTCACCACAACACCGGATTTTCTGGACTACTACCCAAACTTGTAGTGCTTTCGGACCGCCTTACTAATTTTCCAGGTGCATTCTAAACCCTGGGGGAAGACCACACAGTCGCCGGCACCGAAGGAAACCGTCTCATCATCCGCCTCGACGGTGACTTCCCCTTCAAGCACCAGGCAGGTCTCCTTCTCGTTGTAGTACCATGGAAACTCCGACGGCTCTTTCGTCCAGGTGGGCCAGGCTTTCATTTTGGCCTCTTCCTCGGGCGTGGGTTTGCGAACTTCGATTGACATGGCATTCTCCTTCGTTCGATAACGTTTTTAAGGTAAACATACGGCCCTCCCCTTCGTTCGATCTGGTTGACACGCCAGCAGAGCCCGATTCATCCCTAACCTTTTGCTGAAGGCAACCGCGTCAAGTTCTTTTTTTTCATTGCCACATATACCATCTACAAATTACCCTCTAAGACTCCAATTCCACATCTCCAGCGCTGTCGACGAAGAGCACCCGCGGTAAATTACCGGCGAGTCGTTCCATGTTCTTGTGGAATGAGGTTTCGGAGCCTTCGGAGGGTGCCTCGAATCCCAGAATGGCAACTGCCGCGTTGCGAGAAGTTCCTTGGATCGCCGCCGATACGTCTTCGGCGACGATCACGTGGGGCGTGGCTTTGATTCTCGCCGATTCGATGCCGTCAGAAAGGTAATCGGCCACTACCACGGCCGAAAATGCCTGCACTTCCTCCTCCTCGATGAACGACCGGATGAGGTCTTCCTGACGGCGGCGTCTTTCGGTAAGATCTTCGATATCGCCTTGAATCACTTGCCCCAAGGTGAGCACGCCGTGGCCGGCTGTGAGCCAGTGTCCATAAACGGCCAGATTGGTGCGTTGCCAACCGGCTCCACTTAAAGCCAACAAGTTGGGCCGCCAGTTTTTGGGATGGTATTTCTCCTCTTCCAAAGCCAGTAGATTACGACGTGCTCGTTCGAATAGTACCCCGCTTCGGGTATCGCCCCAGCGGGATTCTATTTCACGCACTTTTACATAATAATAGATACCTGCCATAGCTATGATGGAAACAAGTGCCCGACGCGGCTCAGCGTGGCGTCCACTGCCGCGCCCCAGAAAGGCCAGGCTCTTGAAGATGCGATCCCTGGCCAATGACTGGAGTATACGGGGAGCTCCCATCATGCTTGCCAACGCAGAAGAAAGCGTCGCAGGAACATAATCACGCCGAGAATTGTCAATAAGCACGGCGTAAATACTCCACCGAACGTGCCGAAGCGATTTTTATTCGATGCTTGTGTTGATCCCATACACTTCAATCTCTTTTTGCTTCGCCAAGTGTTGCCTTTACGAAGATGTGTACCAATTATGACGATTCTAAATAACACCGAGTTATACAGAATCAAGCAAGTAAGAGACAACTGAGAATATCGGGACGAAATAAGTGCAAGAGACCAAACAAATCGATATACTGCAGGCAACTCCACAATCAGGGGGGTGGCTTTGATGTTTCGTAAGGGGAAAATCGGCATTGTCAAGCCATTGTACGCCTTGCAATCGTCCATACCATGCAGTATAGTCAATGTTCGATGGTATAAATAAGTGGACGTGGAGTATCGAGTTGTGTCAACAGTTGAATCGAAATCGCCCGCCGGGATGCGAGAGAAACTGGCCGAATGCGCTTTCGATCTTTTCGCTCTGCGCGGTTTCCGCAGTGTGAACCTGGATCAGATTACATCGCAGGCCGGGGTTACTAAGGGCAGCCTTTATTGGCACTACAAGTCGAAAAAAGAATTGATTTTGGCGGCTTGCGATCTCTACTATCAGAACTGGTTCGCGCGGACTGATGAGGAAATCGAACAGGCCGGCGACGATGTGGTGGCGGCACTGCGAGGCGTGTTGAGATTTTCGGTGATCAGTTGCCTATTCGACCGAAAAAACCGTGTTTTCACCACCGAGGTCTTTGCTTTGTCGCTGCAAGACGCGGATGTCCGTGAAAGTTGGGCTGGATTTTACCAGGGAGTTCGAACACGGTTCATCCAACTGGTGGAAGCGGTTAATGATGCGGGTAAACTGTCTGTTACCCCTCCCTCGCAAGCCGTCGATATGATGTTATCGGCCATCGAGGGCATTAAGTTGCGGGCAGTGTTCGAACCGGAAATTTGCGAGCAAGATGGAATTGACGGCTTTGTCGAATCGCTTTTAAAAATCGTTTCGGCTTCGAATATCAAATTGTCCGTGTAGCCCGGGGGCAGCAATGCATACGAACGGCCACTATTATTATTAACACGCACAATACCTATCAGTATAGTAACTTAGTACACCTGAATAATTACCCCATTTTCTACATAACCCCAAAACACACGAGGATGTGAAATGATCGAACTTGGAATGCATACGGATAATTGGCGTGCACTGAGCGGTAGTTTTGAAACGGCGGTTGAAAAAACGATTGAAAACGGTATCGAGCACATCGAATTTGCCGTAATTCACGGGCAATATTTCGTTAATGCGATGGGCTACGATCCGGCCGTTTCGATGCAGTCCAATCCGCGTGCATTGAAGCGTTATTTGGACGAACGCGGAGTACAAGTTTCGCAGTTGGACGGTTCTTATCCGTTGATGGGGCCCGATGGCGCTACTTTTGGCGTGCAATATTGCCAACAAGCGATCAGATTCGCTTCTGAGATGGGTTGCCCCATGGTTGATACGGTCGACGGAGCGTTTGAGATTGAAGGTTGTTCATTCGAGGAAGTTTTTAAGATGACATGCGATAACTTCCGCAAATGCTTGAGTTGGGCCGAAGACTATGGTGTGATTATTAATGTGGAAACACACGGTCCTTATACTAGTAATGCCGAGTTTATGCAGCGATTGTTCGAATATTTCGATTCGGAATACCTGCGATTCAATTTCGACACCGGAAACACCTATATTTCGGGGCAAGATCCGCTTGAATATCTAAAAATATTTCGCAAATATCTTTCGCATTGCCATATAAAAGATGTCAGTTCGGAACTCGCCGAAGCCGTCCGCGGCAACGAAACGGGCATCGGTTGCAGTGAGGTTCCTATTGGTGGTGGCGTTAATGCAGGTAATATAGAGAATTGTTTTAAGTATTTACAAGAGACTGATTGGAATGGAGTGGTGTCGATTGAATGCTATGGATCGGATGAGAACATCCGTAAGAGTGTGGAATTTTTACGTGGTTTGTTAAACAATTGAGCACAGTCGCAAAGATTTTTTATGGAGTCGTGGTCCGATTTTGGTCGAGAGTTTCTGAATTGCGCTTGCAATTTATTTTAAAATAGCTACGATTATATAAGCCTAGAGACTTAAGGAGATCAGAAGATACCGTCGGCCGCGTTTTTTTATGTAAGATGTCGACCATCAAGACGGTAGCTTCTTTATTCTGTTTCGTGGCGATTAACCTGCCCTGGTAGGCCCCAGCCCGACTTTCGGCATGGATGTCGCCCATACGTTTTGTTAGGAGGACACACAGGTGGCCAAGAAGAAAGCCAAGAAGAAGACAACCAAAAAGAAGGTTGCTAAGAAGAAGGTAGCCAAGAAGAAGGTAGCCAAGAAGAAGAAGGTTGCCAAGAAGAAGGTTGCCAAAAAGAAAGTAGCAAAAAAGAAAGCAGCAAAAAAGAAGAAGGTCGCTAAGAAGAAGAAGTAAGCTCGCCGTAACGGTCACTTGACCGGAACATCGAGTTGCTTTTTAGCACCTTTTTTTGATACGACGAGAAAGAAGCGCCCGGCACAGCTGATCGGGCGTTTCTATTTTCTTGGCAGAATGATCTATAATTCGCACAACGTTTCTTGTAGCCCTTGGATTCAAATCATTGTAAATTGCGAGCCCTTAAACTGCCGCTCGACGCGTATTGTGCGGGTGCCCTGGGAGTCGGTTATGCTGACTAGCGTTTCGCTTTCCTTGGGATTAGCGCGGCGGGAATATCCGGCCACCAGAGCGGCGGCTTGTTCTATTCCGCCGGGCTCGATTTTACCCAATAGTAAGGCGTCGGGACCCATGAAGCTTTCTGGTTCGACCAATACCAACTCGGAATGACCGGGGCGGGAGGCGAAAGCTTGGATGGCGCTGTTTTCCTGTTCGTTGCGTCCGATAACGACTTTTGTGTTTTCATTGATGCGGATATGGCGGCCGACGTTGAGTAGTTCGAAATCCCAACGAGTAGCATTGGGAGTATGCTGAATCAGATCGTGCAAGCGCGGGGCGAAAAGTTTTTCCGTAAGGCGACAACCGGTCGAGGGCGTGGGAGTTTCCTTGACGCCAAACTTATCGGCCAATTCGATTAAGGCCCCGCGTCCACGTCCTGAAAAAGCGAATAATTTTTTACGGTCCACCAGACCTTCTTTTTCGGGAATGGTTGGTTCCACCAGTTTGGCCGAGAGGGGTCTCAGGAGTCGACCGACAAGTCCGGACGACTTTTCGATGATATCGAAATCCGCGCGTTTCTGACTCATGGGCCTTTGACCGACAACCTCACCGGATGCGACAAACGATGCGCCCAGTTCTTCCATGAGTTTTTTTGCCATTTTCATCATGTAGATACGGCAATCAATACAGGGATTGACGGCACTACCGTAGCCGTGAGGCGGATGTTTCAAAAGTTCGATGTAGTCGTCGTCTAGCGATCGCACGGTGAGATCGATGCCCAAACTTTGAGCCAACTCCTCGACTTGGGGATTGCCGCTTTCAAACATGGTGCGAACCCAAAGGCCGTGAACTTCCAAGCCCTGTTCCTTGAGAATGCACACGGCTAACGTACTGTCCAGGCCGCCGGAAAAGAGTGAAACGGCATCGGGCTTGGTTTTT
>JAFGTN010000135.1 GCA_016934075.1 Pirellulales bacterium | reverse complement strand
CTGGAAATGCTCGTTCATGACGCTCTGACTCGTGATGGTGCTGTCGCCATCCGTGCCAAAGTCCCAGTTCTTGACCAGGATCATGTCGTCACCCAGGCCATAGGACGCGCCGGCGCCCAGGGCGGGAGCGTCGACGGTGCCGCCGCCGACGGTAGCATCCAAAAGCAGGCGAGGCTCAAGCGTTTCGAGGTGAATGCAGCCGGATAGAGTCTTAGTTTCGGCAATCATCATAGAAATGTCTCCTTCGAATATGGAATGGGTTGGGATGGGATTGCGAAAGCCACTTCTCAGGCGGCGATGTGCGATTGAATCCGATCAGTCTCCTTTCTCGCTCAGGTAGACGCGGCTGTAGTCCCATTCATAGACGAGGTCCTTGAGCGCGGCGGCATCCAACCAGTGGTTCACGCTCTTGACCTCACGATGCCCCCACGCCCCGTCGAAGATGAAGCTCATGTTCAGCGGTTCGCCGTCCGGCACGGCTTTCAGCGTCCATGGCATTTTCCCGTTTTGCACCGGCTTGCCGTCCAAGTAGACCGTAAACGTATCATCCGCTCGCAGCAGCATCGTCCAGACATGCCACTGCCCCGCATCAAAGTCCTTGAAACCGTACTTGGCCATGCCGGCCGCCCAGTTCTTGTGGTAGTTGGTTTCGTTGTTTCCGCCAACACCGCTGGAATGCCAATAACGGCCGTCGAAGTTCGTATGGCCGCCACCGTTGTCATAACCAAAACTCTCGATAACGTCGATTTCCGCACCACGGTTCCACTTGTGGCCAGCCACCCATATCGCGAACCAGTAGTATGGCGCTGTCTTATAGCGAACGCGCGTCTCCCAGATCACATCCCGCCCAAGATGCGAGCCGGCGCGATCTAAGGTCCATTTCGCCTGGAATGAACCGCAGCCGGCCTTCGCCTCGGCGGGATGAACACGCTCTGCCTTATCGAGCGGCACGACAAACGTCTTCAGGGAGTTCTCGGTGAACTCCCGGACGGGCCGATCGGTGTTGACGCTTTCGACCGGCTGTTTTTTATTCATATACTTGGTCGCGGTGGCTTCATCGGGAGCGACGATATAGGCGCCGTATTTCGTGCCATTGGCGAACGTGCCGAACTGGTCGTGGTATTGGAAATGCTCGTTCATCACGCTCTGATTCGTGATCGTGCTGTCGCCGCTCGTACCAAAGTCCCAGTTCTTGATCAACACGACCTTCTCCCCGCCGATTCCATAAGACGGAGCCGGACCGGTTATCGCCTCATACTCGTGGCGGGTCTCCGTCGCATCCCCCGAACCGGCATACAAGCCGACGGACAAGACGCTGACCACGAGCAAGAGATAAGCGGCGAATCGAATATGGCGTAATTTAGTATGCATCAGGATTCCTTGGGAGTGATGGACCTTTGGTAAGTTAGGCTGGCAACTCATATTGCCACGTCAGATATTCGTTTTTATCCGTCGGCCGGCATCGTCTGGCCGGCACACTCATGGATCACGGCAGTAATTGTGCACGGCCCCACACGCCCCGGTCCTTTGAGGCCAGGCGGGTGCCGTTGAACACAAGCTGGTTAAAACGACCCTTGCCGGCACTGTCGTCAATCGCAAGATCGAACATAAGTTCCTGGTGAACCTTTGGCTCGAAGCCCAGAGCCGTAAACGGAATGGCGGCTTCTACCACGTAGCCCTTGCCATCCGTCTGCCGGACGACGGCCACGTCGATGTCATACTGCTGCGGCGCGTTGATGAAGTAAGCCGACGGATGCTCCGCTGATCTCGCGCCCCGGATAAGTACCTGCCTGTCGGAGAAAATCATCGTGCCGCGTTGATCGAGGTTGTCCTTGCCGACAAAGAGCTCCACCGCATCCCCGTTCCAGATGGACGGGCCGGCCATGTCGTTGCACATCGGCGTGGAATCGACGACTTCGATGTAGAGATAGAGGTTCTTTTCATCCCACGCCACTCGGAACGAGGCCTCGAACCCTTCTTCTTTGGGCTCGATTCGGCTGGGAGGAACCATCGGCCATTCCGTGCGAATGCCGTCAGCCTTGAATGGCTTCGCCATTTTTGTGATACCCACAGTTTTTACAGACCCATCCTTATTTGGCTGGAAACGGGGATCATCGTATTCATAGGCATTTCGCTCGCCGGTCAACACGGGCAGCAGGTCATAGTTCGTTTTCATCACTTCGGCGAGGAAGTCCTTATAGGGGCGATCGGCGACGCTGACGAGGCCGGTGTTGTTGGCCTCGCCATTGAACTGCTCGAAGAAGCGTCCCGTCGACGCCTGATCCATGTTGAGGAACCACTGGACACCCACGATATACTTGCTTCCGGCGGCGTGTTCGACATAGTGGCGATAGGCCAATCCACGCTCGCGTTGGGTGGCCATCCGCATGCCGCCCTGCAAACCGGATTCCAGCGTGCTGCTGAAGTAAAACTCGCTGAGAAGCATCGGCCGGCCGCCCGACCATTCGTGAATGCGATCAAGATAGCCCTTATCGGGATGATAGGTGTAATAGTTGATCGAGACGATATCCAGATACTTACCGGCCGTCCGAACCATTAATTCGTTATTCGAGGTCCCCGGCATCCAGCGGTCGCCGATCAGCAAGTGATTGGGATCGTACTTGCGAAAATACTTATTGACCAGCCCGTAGCGTCGGTCCAGGAACTCAGCGAAGAAGTCCTGCACATCGGCAGCTGCCTCGGCTGTGCTAACTACCAAAGCGGTCTCGCCCATCTGCTCAAAGCTCTCGGCCTGCATCTTCCAGGCGCGATTGAACGCGCCAATCTCGCCGTATTTCTCGCGAAGCCGCTCCATCAGCCGACGCTTGGACGCCGATTCGCTGGCTTTCAGCATGGGCACCACCTTGGGCACCTCCTCGACCGACGGCTCGTTGGCGATGAAGAATCCTATCAACAGAGGATCTTTTCCATAGAATTCAAGGGATTTGGCGAACTGCTTGTCGAGTGTTTCCTCGATCCCGTCGGTAAACGGGTCCCACACTTTGTTCGCGCCCGGCACACCCGGCAGACCGCCAAGCGGTAGAAACGCCACGTAGGGATAGTTCTTCGCCAGCAGTTGATCGCGGGTCGGGCCGGCACCGGTCGACGCGAACGCCCCGAGACTGTTGAAGCCCCACTTCCGCTCGCGGTCGATCCACATCCCCGCGTACTCGCCCATGTCATACGGCCGGCCGGTCTTGCGGATCATGTTCGCCAAATGGAACGCAAACACACCAGGATCATTCGGCTTCCATGCCGTGCCGAATGTTGGATCGTTCTTGGCCGGCAGCCACTCATAGATTTTTTCTCGACCGGCAACACGCGTATATTCATCACAAGGCGTTAAACAGCAAACACCAAGCTGAAAAAAAGCATTACCTTCCGGCGTCACGAGCACGTCGGCATCACCGATTTTACCAAGATGGAAGAAACCCGTTTTCTTCAGGCCATACTTCTCGCCCGTGCCCGGGAAGCCACCGTAGCTATCCGTCGTCGGCGGATTCAGCGACGCGTAATACGCCCGATCCGCTTCGGCATCCTGTTTGAGTTCTTCATCACTCTGCACTTTCGCGGGGAAGTCGCGATCGACCCACTGGCCGTACCGGTCGATGACCGGCTTGACGGCTGCGTCTTCGCCGGCCAGGCCGCCGATATCCATGCTGAAGGTGGCCGTCTCGCGATCGCCCAACGGCGTGGAGAACCACATGACAAAAACGTTCCAGTTCCACTCCCGGTTGTCCTGCAACTGCATGAAGCTGTACTTCGGAATCGACACCGTCAGCCCCGGCCCCGTCGGATGTTTCAGCGACAACATCTCAGCGGATCCTTGAAACAGGAAAGGCTTGGCGGGTTTCTCGGAAGGAAAGTCCTTCATTTCGTCGCGGCCGATGGCATACTTCCCGCCGGCGGCCATCGTAAAGGGGATGTGCATTTCCATCCGCATTTTTTGAGCCTTGCCATTCAGGCCGGCAAAATCGATCTTGAGTTGATGGCCGTCAACCAGCTTAAATTCCGCCGACACCCCATCGGCGTAAGTCAGACTCGTATGCGTCGGCGAATGATTGACCGTGCTGGTCGGTTTCTTCGGATCAAGACCCTCGATAATCGGGTATCCCAACGTGAACGTTCCCGCGCTGCCGGCATTGATGGCCACGCCCTTGCCGGTCAGGGATACCTTGTTTGATTGATTCGGCTTCTTCGACGCCTCCGCCTCCTTGACGTCCGTTTTACTGCCCTCGCCGAAACGCACGCTGTAGAACGTCTGATTCCCATTGGTCCGCGGCATGTCGGCCGACGCCTTCCACCAGAATGTCTTGCCGTTCCACACGCGGTTATCCTGCAACTGCTGCCAGCCGTGCTCGATGGTCATGACAAAACCGCCCCCCTCGTTGCCGGTGATCCGCATGGTTTTGGCATCACCTTTGAAGAGGAACGGGTCCTCGGGCTTGTCTTCCGGGAAGGCCTTCGCTTCCGCATCGTCAAAGGCGAACGTCGCTTTTCCACCCAGCGACAGCGGCATGGGCATCTCAAGTCCGAGACTCTTGACCGATGCCGGCAAGCCGGAGAACTGCAAGCTATAGCCCTCCTTCAACGGAACGACCTTCAGCGTGATCCCGTCCGGATAGGACACCGTCGCGCCCTT
>JAFGTN010000134.1 GCA_016934075.1 Pirellulales bacterium | reverse complement strand
TTTGCCGTCCGCGCGAAGGTGAGAGGCATAGTCGAACTGGCCCGGATTGCACGGCGGCGCGACCCGTCTCAGGGTGGCTAGAACCTCTACCTGGTTGCCGGCGTGGATTCCCAATACGTGTCCATCCACAATAAGCGTGGCACGTCCGTCGGCCGGACGCCATGTGTTACCTCCGGGAGCAGCGCCATGGCGACATTCGGTAACACGCAACTCCAGACGTGTGCGGTCGACGGGTGGAATGATCCGCATGGGATCATAAGGCGGCGCCGGCAAACGCCGGGAACCGCCGGTGACCTCCGCCCGCAAACAAATGGGTTGAGCAATTTGTGTGTGTTTTTGTTGTTTCGTGGCCAGGAAGGCGATGTCATTTTCCGAGAAAAGCGACCAGCACAAATGGTGCCGGGCACCGCCGCTACAGGCACCGGCCAACAGAATCATGACCAAGGCCGGCTTGTCCCAACCACGTCGAAAAAACCACAGCCAGGCCATCAGCATGGAGGTTGCCGCCAGGAGCCAAGTGGGAACCGTCAATGGATAGAAGCGGTCGAGCACAATGCCCACCGAGACGGCCGCCAAAACGCTCGCCAGTGGAGCGTATCGCGGTTCGCATGTTTCCCCCTTTGAAGATCCTGCCATGTGCGATATTGTCCCAATACGCCGGCCGAAACGCAATAGGCACCGGGTATATCAATTCGGGCTTTGACGAAAATATTACGGGATTGGCTGAATTGTGCGACAATTCTCATAAAGCATATAACCAGCTTCATGACCGCCTTTTGATACTAAAAGACCTGATAATAGAGGCTTTTTGGTAGTTATGCTATTTCTTCTAGTGTTTCAATTTTTCGCTGGTATCTATATACTGCTGAAGTTGTTAAACCGCTCGTTTCGTGAACCTTCGCGTGCAAAGCAGCTTCATGGATGATGAGAATCTGACAAAAAGCACGGAAATATCGGATGCGGAAATATCCTGCGCGGAAAGCCGCATGCCCTTGGGTGTACTGCCGCTTGAAGAAGAGCCGCTTGCGCAACGGACCGTGGATCAGGTCGTTTGGGCTTTACTGTTCTTGGGATTAGCCGTGCGGGTAGTACGCTATGCGCTGTGTTTCCCCATCTGGCAGGACGAAGCCTATTTGGCGATGAACTATTTAGATCGCGGTTACTTGGGCTTGACCGGCGCGCTCGATTGTCACCAGGTTTGCCCGTTGTTCTTTCTTTGGGCGCAGTACACATCGGTTAAGCTGCTGGGTTTTTCTGTGGGCGCTTTGCGATTGGTGCCGTTTCTTTGCGGCGTGGCCGGTCTATTCCTGTTTCGACATCTGGCCGCTCGTGTGTTGCAGGGTACGGCATTTTTGTTTGCGGTGGGAATTTTCGCCGTAGCATATCCCTTGATCCGCTATTCTTGCGAAGCCAAGCCGTATAATTGCGACATGTTTTTCTCGCTTGTCATGCTTACACTTGCGTTGGAGTGGTGGCGAAGTCGCGACACACGCTGGCTATGGGCACTGACGGCCGTTGTTCCTTTTGCGCTGGGTTTTTCTTTTTCCTGCGCTTTTGCGGGCGGCGGGATCAGTCTGGCGGTAGGGCTGGGGTTGATTGTCGAGCGTGACCGTAAAGGCTGGGCGGCTTGGATTTTTTATAACGCGGTTCTGCTGGGCAGTTTCGCTTTGCTCTACGCGATTAGCGCACGGCACCAGGCGGCGGGTGAGTTGCAGTGGATGCAAGACTATTGGCGGTTTGTATTCCCACCGCTGGGTTCACCCCTTGAGTTCGCCAAATGGCTGGTGGTGGTTCATACAAGCGAGATGGTGCAATATCCACTGGGCGGCGCGCGTGGTGCCAGTGCTTTGACGGCCGTTTGTTGTACCGCAGCCTTGTTCTTCCTGTGGCGGCGAAGGCAATGCATGTTGGCCGTCTTTTGTCTGGCACCGTTGGCACCGAACATGGTGGCGGCCTTGATACATCGTTATCCTTACGGCGGACATGTACGGTTCGCCTTGTATCTGGCGCCAGCCGTTTGTTTGTTGGCCGGACTTGGAGCAGCGGCGTTATTGGTTAGACGTGGAAAAAGCGGCAAAAAGCAAGGACGACCGGCGGTGATAGTTGTTGTCGCACTGTTTGTGATAATCGCCGGAGTTTCCATTGTCAGGGACTTTGCCTTCCCATATCGCACCACAAGTGTACGGCAACATCGAGACTTCGCCCGCTGGTTCTGGCCGGTAAGCCAGAGAGATGCTCTGGTAATCTGCTGGGAAACCGATATCGAGGAAGGTCGAGATTCACCCGCACGGCTGGCGCCGGCAGCCGCCCTTTACTTATGCAACCGGGAAATATACTCTCGGCGATCGATAGCGGATTCGGCGGCTGGAAAAAACGGGCTGTTGCGATGCGTGCGTTTCGAGTCTTTTACCCCGGGTAAAAAACGTAGCATTTTCGGCAGCCCGACCGACGATAGAGTGTTTGCTGCGTGGCTGAAAAAGACGCAAGCAAACTATAAGTTAGTATCTCGACAGACTTATACATTACCGATGAGCACGAGTCGTGGGCGAGACGCTCCGCCGGAATGGATCGACGAGGTTACGATGTTCGAATTCGCGTCGCGCGGCGAGTAGTCCGGATTATTCTGGACTTTTGCAAAATTGCGAGTCAAGGGCACATGTAAAAGAAAGCTTTGCGAAGCGAAGGTCCAAATTATACTTGAACAATCCCGGCTAGCTGGCCCGGCGTCTGTGGCTTTTGTGTGTGGAAGACTTTTTAGCTTTCTGGAAGTGCGGTCCTTTAAGCACGTGCCGCGAATCGAACGGATCGCGGCTCAACTCGCCCGGCCGGTAGATCTTGATCCCACTTGGCTGGAAGATTCGGGCGATGGCGGGGCTCACGGCCAGCGAAGCCCAAACGAAAGTTATGGGCTCGATGGGAATGCGAAAACGCACGGCCGTGATCACAAGTGTGTGGAAGAGCGTAACCAGGCCCACTATCGCATAGGTCGACCAAAGCCGCCGCCACTGAGGCCAAGATACCAACAGACCCACGAAACCGAGCGTGAGCCAGGCGACCGTGCCGGCGCGATACAGCCGGTTGGCCGCTTTGGGATTGGTCTCGTCGAAGAGCAGGAAGTAACGCAGTCGCTGCAAGCAAAGGCTTGCGTATCGGCCGGGATTTTCTCGGATAAACGACCAGGCTTTACGACCCAGATCCCGGCTCCGCTGTGGCTCGCTCAATTGACTCAAACGAATACGGTCGGCCGGAGTGAGCAACAAGTTGTCAATGTATATGGCTTCGTGACGCGCTTCCCACAAAGCACGATTCATGTCGGCCGGTGTGTTGTCATGTGCGTTGCGGATGTTCTCGGATTCTGGTTTGGGGATTTTGTCGGTGCCCCAGCTCAGATGATTGTTGGCTTGCCAGAAGGCGTAGCCGAATGTTGATTTGACGAAGACGAACTCACCGTGTACGATCCGGTTTCGCACCAGCCAGGGAGAAATCAGGATAGCCGCTACACCGGCCATCAGTGCGGCGTTAGCAAAGGCCGCGCGTCCGAAACGCTTGGCTTCGGCCGTCCAAAAAACGACGACCGCAATCGGCAGGGCCAAGGCCAGGATTGGTTCCACCAGCAGCAACAGTCCGGCCAAAACACCGGCAAGCACAGCGCCCCCGCGAGTGGCTCGCCAGCGAGGCGATACAACCACGGCCAGAAGCAGCGTCAATAACAAGGCGGCCCAAATTGCAACCTGCAAATGAGTAACCATATACAGATGCGTGGGATAAACGGCCGCGCCAAGTCCGGCCACCCAGCCGACCAGTCGCGTTTCGGGCAGTAACGACCAGCATAGCCAAACCACCGCCAACACAATCGCCGTGCCCACAACGCATTGCAGCAATTGCATTGCCAGAATCGACGCCGACGTGCCGGCTCCCAGACAACCGTAGACAGCGGCCAACAATAGTGGATAGAAAGGTGCCTGTTGTGATGTGGGACCTTCGCTACCCAGAAACTCGACCGAGAATCCGTCGCCGGCTAGCAGATTGCGAGCGATTTCGTCATGCTCGTAGCCGATCGATCCGGCATGATCGCCCCAAAGAACAAACACTACTCCGACTCGCAAGCCCAAGGCGAGCAGACCGAGCAAAATAAGGTAGATGGTATTCTTGTTTCCAAGACCGCGCATAGTGGCGGGATTGTACGGAACACCGCCAAACATGGCAATAGCGATATGCACGGGGAATAATATTCCCTACCCTTTGGGTGCTGATAGTGTTTTCCCTTACGCCGGCAGCAAAGCCGCCAGTTCAGGGTGCGGGCGGGAGATAACATCGGCCATAATCAGCTTGCCGCCCAATTTTTCGACAGCCTGGCGACCGGCGGCAACCGCGGCTTGAACGGCGGCAACGTCGCCGCGAACGATGATTGTGACATAGGCGGCCCCGATTTTTTCCTTGCCGACGAGTTTGACCGCGCTGCCCTTGAGCATTTCGTCGGTGGCGTGCAATGCGGCGACAAGGCCTTGTGTTTCGATCAATCCTAGCGCATCTGAATTTGGCATTTGGTCCTCTTGCTTGACTATTGAATCGTTGATTCCCAGTAGTGGTATAAATGAAGGTGGCAAATTGGCTACCGCCATAGTGTCTTCGTCGGGGCCGGGCATAATAACAACATCGACTCGGCTTCCCATCCGCGCGGCAATATCGGCTCCACGCTGGGCGGCTTCGCGCACGTCGTCTGCCGAACCGATCAACTTGATGCACTGCTCGGCACCCATAGTGCTTTCGACACCCAAGATCTGCACGCCGGATGCTTTGCTGCAATGGTCGGCCACGATCAGTGCGGGTGTCAGATTGGGTATTTCTAATAGAGCCAGGCTCGATTGAGGCATAATTGCGTGTCCGGTTGAATATGTGACCAATCGATCCATCGGCTCGATGTGGCTACCCTCTATGCTGCATATATCCTATTCTACGTCATATACGCTCTTCACCCCACCATCTAGGCAGAAAATCAGTCACCAATATAAATCCGCGTCCACCACCACAATTGAGTAGCCGATTGCGCAGGAACCGAAAATTCCAATGTTTTCTTCGTGAAAATCTGGATAATGCATGCAATTGTTACAAGGTTAATGGCGCCTGAGTAGCGGTTATTCGCTGGGCGAAAAAACACTTCTCTAACACTAGGTAAACGCTATAATTCTAGTGAGCCAAGGGTGCTTCTCGCAACTGATGCGAGACTTTCCTCGCGAGTTTATCAGCCCACGCGTGTATGGGCGGCAACGTCTCTGCTACACGACAGACGTTGTTTGTGAAAACCGAATACGGATGCGAATAGGGGCACCCTTGGCTTTTTATTGGGGCTCAGGTCTACTCGATAAAGAATTGAGGCGGACCAATGGATATGACTGAAAAGGTTGTTCTACTGGCCGAGGATGATCCAGCTCACGAAGTACTTTTCCGGCGGGCTTTCGAAGAGAGTGGTGTGCCGTGTCAGCTAGACGTGGTACATGACGGCGTGGAAGCCATAGAATACCTTTTCGGAACCGGCAAGTTTCAGGATACAGGGTGTCGCAAAACGCCGGCACTCATTCTTCTCGACCTGAAAATGCCGCGCATGGATGGATTGCAAGTTCTACAAATCTTGCGTCGTGTTCGCGGCGACGAGCAGGTAAGATTCGCGCCGGTCGTAGTACTAACCAGTTCGGAAAACGACCAAAACATCTCGGAAGCCTATCGACGTGGCGCTCAAAGCTATATCTGCAAGCCCTTGAACTATCCTGAGTTTAACAGCACCATCAAGGAAACGTTACAATACTGGCTCGGACTCAACCGTTCGGCTCCCAAGGAGCACGTCGGCTCCTATGCCATGAACGAGGATCTTTAGAGTCGTGGCCTGTAATTGCCCTATTTCAGTATGATTTGTTACCCGGCAGGCTCGATCTTGTCCTTGCCCACCAGCGGCCGCAGTACTTCCGGGACCACGACGCTGCCGTCGGCCTGCTGATAGTTTTCCAGGATGGCGATCAGTGCTCGGCTGACGGCAATGGCAGTGCCGTTTAGAGTGTGTAGAAATTGCGTGCCTTTTTGCCCTTTGGTGCGATAGCGAATGTTCAGTCGCCGGGCTTGGTAGTCGGTGCAGTTGGACGTGCTGGTGACTTCGCCGTAGCCGCCGCGGCCGGGCATCCAGGCCTCCAGATCGTATTTCCGATAAGCAGGACCGCCCAGATCGCCGGTGGCCGTGTCGACTACTCGATAGGGAATACCAAGCCCGTCGAACAGCCGGCATTCCAGAGAACGCAGTTCTTCGAGCATGGCGTTGCTTTGGTCTGGCAGGGTGAAGGCGAACATTTCGATCTTGGTGAACTGGTGCACGCGATACAGGCCGCGGGTGGCGCGGCCGTGGGCGCCGGCTTCGGTGCGGAAACAATGGCTGATGCCGCAAAGCTTCATGGGCAACTGTTCGTCGTCGAGCGTCTGGTCGGCCATGTGCCCGCCCAGGGTGATCTCGGCCGTGGCGATCAGACTCAGGTCGCTGTCGGCGATGCTATAGATTTGTGTTTCCGGGCCACGTGGAATGTAGCCCACGCCTTCGAGTACCTCGTTACGCGAGAGGTCGGGCGTGGTAATAGGTGTAAAACCCTCGCCCATGAGCATGTTCATGGCATAATGCTGCAAGGCCAGTTCCATAAGCACGGCTTCATTTTTGAGGAAGTAGAAGCCGTGTCCGGCAACGCGAGCGCCGGCCTCGAAGTCGACCAGGTCCAGTTTATCGGCCAACTCCACATGGTCCAAAGGCTCGAAATCGAACTCGGGCACGGGTGTCTTGCCCTTGACAAGTTCCAGATTGGAATTGTCATCCGCGCCGATGGGCGCGTCGGGATGCGTGAGGTTGGGAATAGCCTTTTGAATGGCGGTTAGTTCCTCACCGATGCTATCCAACTCGGCCTTGATCTCGGTCACTTGCTCGCGGAGCCGTCGGCCCTCGTCCTTGCGGGCCTCGCGCTCGGCTTCATCCTTGGCCTTGCCGATGGATTTGGAAACCTTGTTGGCTTCCTGGTTGACCTTCTCTACCTCGGCCTGCTTTGCTTTCCTTCGGCTCTCTAACTCCACGAAGCGAGAAACATCCACATGCGCACCGCGATTTTCACAGTTTTTTTGGACTAGTTCAGCGTTCTCTGCAATAAATTTTCGATCGAGCATGGCTAAGCTAACGTTTGATTTTGGGCCGAAATTAGTGGATACCCCGCTGTCGTACTCACTGTTAACCACCCATGTGGCGCAGGTGACTAGCAACAGTTAACCATAGATTATCTATTTCGGGCGGATCGTGCCAAGGGGAGAGATTTCTTTGTTTGTGCGACTCACGAAACCGTATTTCTTTTCCGCATCAGACAGATCCAAGCTTCGGGCGGTTCTGGTTGCCCGGAACCGAAGTGACCGGCAACCAGCGAGAGGATTTGGAAACATGGTTCCACAACCGACATCCAAGGCCTTGCAGGGGGGAATCGGTCGTGATGCTACGGTTTCCATCAGGTTGGAATCCGGCTGGCCGTGGTCCCAGGGAGTATTGCCCGACTGGTATCTTTCTTCGAACCGCTCGGTATACACCATGTTGACTCTCTCTTGTTGGTTTGAAACTTGAAGCATGCAACCTCGATAGGAAGTTAGCGAGTGCGAGTTGAAATATCAACAGCAAATCCGATATCCTGGATTCCACATTTTCAGATGTCGAGTAGATCATTAGCGATTACGGAGAGATGCTAGCGAATTGACTGATAATAAGCAATGAGGTTAAAATGCCGACTGATCCACCGATTCATTTTCGCGGGTACATCCAGATGGAAACTGACAAGTCTCAGCGGCAAAAATTAGTCGAGCAGTTACGCTCAAGGGGTATCGAAAACCCGCGCGTGCTGGCGGCCATGGGCAGCGTGCCCCGCGAGAAATTCGTGATGGAAGAAAATGAATACGAGGCCTATGCCGATTGTGCCTTGCCCATCGACTGCGGTCAGACCATCAGCCAGCCTTTTATGGTGGCGGTTATGACGGCTGCCATGGAACTTTCGGGCAATGAGAAGGTGCTGGAAATCGGCACCGGCAGCGGATATCAGACGGCCGTTTTGGCCGAGTTGGCCGACTACGTTGTCAGCATCGAACGGCATCGTTTTCTTTCCGAAAAAGCGGCCAAACGGCTCGATAAGATGCACTACGACAACGTGCGACTTCTGGTGGGCGATGGTTCGATGGGTCGGCCCGACGAGGCGCCTTTCGATCGCATCATGGTAACCGCAGCTTCGCAAGAATGTCCCCCGGCGCTCTTCGATCAGCTTGTAGAAGGCGGCATCATCGTAATTCCCGTGGGCGGACGTTACTCGCAAACACTCGAAGCCGTCCACAAAATCGAGGGCCAGGCTCGGCGAGAGCCGATTCTGGAATGCCGCTTCGTGCCGTTGATTGGCGAGCAGGGCTGGTAGAACAGTCCGCCTTTTCTGTCAATGTCAATATTCAGTCCAATGGTATCCTTTTCTGATTTCCCGTCTTTCCTCTCTCCCGGCAGGCTATAATGGAAGGTGACGACCTCCGGCATGCAGCCGGCCCGTTGTTTCAGTAATCGAGGATCAGCCACCGTGTCCGAAAACCGCTCCGCAACATCCGATTCCACGGAAAATGCGGATTTGACGG
>JAFGTN010000133.1 GCA_016934075.1 Pirellulales bacterium | reverse complement strand
GCGGCATCGAAGCCGAGGCCGTAATGCTGGGCCAACCACTCTATATGCTTATGCCCGAGGTAGTGGGCTTCGAGATGACCGGCAGGCTTCAGCCCGGCGTGACCGCCACCGACCTGGTATTGCGTGCGGTGGAGATACTGCGAGCCGAGGGCGTGGTGGGCAAGTTCGTCGAATATTTCGGCCCCGGCGTCAACAGCATGACACTTCCCGACCGGGCCACGGTAGCCAACATGGGCCCCGAATATGGTGCCACCATGGGATTTTTCCCTGTCGACAACAATACGCTGGACTATCTACGCCAGACCGGACGCACGGTTGAAGAGGTTCAGCTTGTCGAGCGCTACTGCAAGGAGCAGCAGCTTTTCCGTACGGACGAGAGTCCGGTGCCAAACTTCACCAAGGTTCTTTCGCTCGATCTCGGCACTGTCGAGCCCAGCCTGGCCGGACCGAAACGCCCCCAAGACCGCATTGCCTTGAGCGACATGAAAGAGGCTTTCAGTAAAGCCCTGCGCGGTCCGGTGAGTACACGCGGTTTCGATCTTTCCGAAGAAGAGATCAGGAAGACCGTTTCCATCGACGGCCAGGACGAATCCATCGGGCACGGCGCCGTGGTTATCGCCTCGATTACGAGTTGCACCAACACCAGCAACCCCAGCGTGATGCTCTCGGCCGGTCTGCTGGCTAAAAAAGCAGTCGAGAAAGGGCTGACGGTCAAGCCGTACGTCAAGACCAGTCTTGCTCCCGGATCGCGAGTTGTGACCGATTATCTCCAGCGCGCCGGACTCGATAAACCACTGGACGCATTGGGATTCCAAACCGTGGGTTATGGCTGCACGACCTGTATCGGCAACAGCGGTCCCCTGCCCGGCCCGGTGGCCGATGCCGTGACAAGCGGTGATCTGGTCGCCTGTTCGGTTTTGAGCGGCAACCGTAACTTCGAAGGTCGCGTCAGCCCCATGGCCAAGGCCAACTATCTGGCCAGCCCGCCGTTGGTAGTGGCCTATGCCCTGGCCGGCACGGTCGATATCGATCTGACTAAAGAACCACTAGGCATCGATCAAGATGGCAAGCCCGTCATGCTGGCCGACATCTGGCCCAGCAACGAAGAAGTATCACGGGCAGTGGACGAAGCCGTTACGCCGGAAATGTTCGACCAGCGCTACAGCAATGTCTTCGAGTCCAGCCCGATGTGGAACGAGTTGCCCGCCGGCGAAAGCGAACTGTTCGACTGGGACTCGAAGAGCACATACATCCAGGAACCGCCTTTCCTGGTCGACCTGGCGGCCGAACCGCAGCCGATCCAGCCGATCAAGGGCGCACGGGTGTTGATGGCCTTGGGCGACTCGGTTACGACCGATCATATCTCACCGGCCGGTGTGATAGCTGCCGACAGCCCGGCGGCACGATACCTGATTGAAAACGGTGTCGAGCAGAAAGATTTCAACAGCTACGGTTCGCGACGTGGCAACGATCGCGTGATGACCCGCGGAACGTTCGCCAATATCCGCATCCGCAACCTCATGGCACCCGGCACCGAAGGCGGTGTTACCCGACATATGCCCAGCGACGAACAGATGTCGGTTTATGACGCGGCTATGAAGTACAAAAGCGAAGGCACACCACTGGTCGTACTGGCCGGAACCGAATACGGAACCGGCAGCAGCCGCGATTGGGCCGCCAAGGGCACGCAGCTTTTGGGCGTTCGCGCCGTGATAGCCGCCAGCTTCGAACGCATCCATCGCAGCAATCTGGTGGGTATGGGCGTGCTACCCCTGGAACTGCCGCAGGGCGAATCCTGGGAATCGCTGGGCCTGAGTGGTCGAGAAACGTTCGATATCGAGGGCCTTGGCGATGGCCTTAAGCCCGGCGACGAACTCACGGTTCGCGCCACATCGGACGATGGAAACGTCAAAGAATTCATCGCACGCGTTCGAATCGATACTCCGGTAGAAATAGAATACTATCGCAACGGCGGAATTCTGCAGACGGTTTTAAGGCGACTGGTGAGAGAATAAACTACGCGGCCGATTTTTCCCGAATCTGCCCCAATGTAACAAAGTTCTTTGCCTCGTCCGGTTTCCATGCGCCCACCAATCGCTGACGCGAGTCGTCGCGACCGATAACCGTTACACTTACTGTGGTTCGACAGAGTTCGGAAAGGATCTCTACAGCCTCGGGGCTGCCGATCACGCCATCGCGCAACTCGTACACAATGGCAGCGGGAACCTGCTCGTCAATCCATTCCCTCAGACATAACAAGCCCGACAGATCCGGTCGCCACGAGTCGTTCCACTTCGAGTCGGACAGCCAAGTGCATTGGAAACGCCGGCATAGCTCGAAACGCTGTGCGTGAATGCGACATCCACCGCTCGCGAGACGATTGCACGGCTGTCCCAGCGACTTGCTATGCGGATCGATGTGTCCCACGGCCAAGGGAAGAACCCAACAACACTCGCTACAAGGACGGCAGTCCCTGTATTGGTGGTTCCGCTCCGGTAACAGTGGAATCAGGTCGGGCATGATAGCGAAAACAGAGAGGTTCTAAACCGGTAAAAGGCCAAGCGTGGCCGTGTGCAATATGATATTCAACAGCCCCAAAAAGGCTGATGAATTACCGGTTGTATCGGATACGCCAATGGCAAGCAATGAAAAGGCCGCCCGCAGGCCCTACAGCCTACCCTATTTAACATGACGTCCAGTACAAACACCGGGTTACAAACCGTTTTACGAGTTTCGAACCACGGACCGCTATGCTGATCTTCTCCTGTCGTCAGGTTCGAGTTTAGTGAAAGGCCGCAAGGCCGCGGCTGCCGTGCCAGGACTGCTGGAAGTGCTTTCGCTGGTAGCAAGCGAAGGATTCGGAGAAGGCTTCGATGATACAAGCACGTCGGGAAAGAGCGGGCGGAGTTTCGGCGGTATCTCGATTTCGGCCAAGGCCGGATCGTGTTTTAGCGTATCGAGAACCTGATCGAGTTGCTCATCCGGTCCCAACGACAAGTCGAGGAAAAGGCACTTTTGTCCACGGATTTCGCATCCGCCCCCACCGCTGCCACCCAACCATTCCTGTCGGATGCGATAGCCAATCTGCTTGGCCAACCTTAAAGAATCTTCCAAGACATCTACCACATGCATCCTAGCTCCTCCAAAACACCAGCTTCCTTTGCCCGGTGAAATCAATAATGCGGATTATACTTGCTTGCATTTCAGTTGCCCAGGCGAATTCGTCGATAGCTTAATAAGGGGTAACTCCTTAATTCGTCTGGAGTTAAGAAGCGGCAACCCGGAAAAGCAGGTGAAAAACCGCCATCCAGGTAAAAAGGTGAGTCTAGAAGCTCGGGGCACGAGTCTAACGATAAAGAGATTCGGCTAAAAAGATAGGAATCAAGCAATGGCCAATGACGGCGCTAACGATCTGAGCCCCGAACAACAAATCGAGATCCTTAAGCAGCAACTAGCGCAAGCCCAAAAAATGACCGCCTTGGGTGAGTTGGTAAGCACAACCACCCACGAATTCAACAATATCTTGATGACGATCATTAACTACGCCAAGCTGGGAATGCGCCACCGCGATAACGCTACACGCGAGAAGGCATTTGACAAGATCCTGTCGGCCGGAAATCGGGCCGCAAAAATCACCAACAGCGTATTGGGCATCGCACGAAACCGGTCCACCAGTCTGGAACCCACCGACCTGGTTCAGCTCATCGAGGAAACGCTCATCCTGCTCGAGCGCGAAATGAACAAGTATCGCATTAAGGTGGAAAAGAAATTCCTGCCCATCCCCGAAGCCGTCATCAACGGCAACCAGATTCAACAAGTCGTCTTGAACCTGCTGATTAACGCTCGCCAGGCAATGCCCAGCGGAGGACGGCTTACGATTAGAATTACGCCGGCTGAAGAAACCGATATGATCGATTTAGTAATACGCGACTATGGCACCGGTATTCCGGCTGATAAGCTACCTAAGATTTTTGACTCTTTTTACACGACCAAACAAGGCCCGGACGAAAGCGGCAAAGGTGGTACCGGCCTGGGGCTGTCGATGTGCCGCGATATTATAGAAGCCCACCATGGTCGTATCCGTGTCGACAGTAGCGTGGGCAAGGGAACCGCCTTTACTATCAAGCTGCCAGCCGCTAAACCGTCAAATTCCAAGACCGGACCGGTAGTAATCCCCATGACGGTTCACGATAAGGATACGGCGCCCCAAACAAACAGCAACATACCCATTCAGGCCGTCGCTTCGGGGTAGTGAATTTTTAGTTCGACTGTTTGAGTTCCGTTTGTAGCACCGCCTTTAGGCGGAATATGGAAATCCGGAATCGTTTTTTTGATACCGACATAGCCAATGATCCTTGTGCAACCGCAAATGCGCCTGTACCAGGCGGATTTGCTGGATTTTCGACTGTGGAAAGGTTCATTGGCAAAGCAGCCATCATTAATAGGGCGTTTGCCGCCTAAAGGCGGAACTACAAACGAAAACTCGCCCACTACCCACCCGGCGCGCACTGCGGCTGAACAAGCCCTAATCGCGAGGTAATCTCGCTCAAAATTCGCTGTTCCAGTGCCGCGTCCCGACCTAGCGATATCCACCCTAGATTCAGAGGCTCATCGGTAATCGGATCGATTACTCCTTCTTGCGTGGCCGTATAAGAGAATGTTGCGCTACCGGCCACCGCGCGATCCGGCTGGGAACGATCCTCGAGTTCCTTATAAACGGCCACATCGATCAAGTAGCCGCAGTCTTCCTTCTTCACACTGATAATGGCAAGGCGACGGATCGTTTGCAATGTGCTTTCGAGTCGTTCGTCAAAATTGGCCGAGTCGTGACGCCATGGCTCCAGTAGTGTGGCTCCGACCACCGGAAATGTCTCCAGACGCCCCTCGCTGCCTACCATATCGCGGACGGGAATCTCTTCCATTATGCGAAAATAATCGTCGACCACATCAACCACTTGCTCCCAAACATATTCGGGATGGTTCGGCGGGATCATAACCGGATTGTTATACGCGCTGGGCAAGAAAAACGGTCCCGGAGGCGCCTGCCAGGTGGAAACACCACTGCAACCGCATATCAAAACAGACAGCAGCACAAGGATGAACGATCTAAACATGCCAAAACCGTCTTATGCTCGATAAGTCGTCTTATGGAAAGAAAGTACACAAAATAACCGGGGCGGCAGTTTCCCAGGATCACTCGCCTGCCGCAAGACCAAAAAACGGTCCCACCAGAACAAATATTCATCAAATCTAAACACAAATGATAACCGGGCTGCATTCAAATCCACCCACTGGCCAAGACCGCTGTTTTGGGGTAGCATTAGCGGCAATTAGATGGATTTCCAAGCATTTATCTACTTCTATGGTAAATCCACACTCATAAACTAAACCTAACACCCATAACGGGTGGCACTTATCGGTAACAGACTATGCTAAGCGAAAAAATAGGGTTTATCGGCGCCGGGCAAATGGCCACGGCTTTGGCTAAAGGGTTCGTGGCGGCTGGCCTGGTAGGGTCTGAAAATCTACTTGCAGCCGACACATCCAGCGACGCGCTTGCAAATTTCTCCACCGCGACCGGGGCAAAGCCGTGCGGTGGCAATCGGCAGCTTGCCGAGATGGCGGATGTGGTGTTCCTGGCGGTGAAGCCGCAAAATCTGTCCGAGGTTCTGCCTGAAATCGCCGGTGTTTTGAGCGACACACTTGTGATTTCAATTGCAGCCGGAGTGAAACTTGGCACACTGGCAGCAGGTTTGGGCGAGGACGTTCGCCTGGTTCGCGTCATGCCCAACACACCATGCCTTGTAGGGCAGGGCGCGTCGGGCTACTGTCTGGGTGAAAAAGCCACGCCCGACGATGGACTCTTGGCCAAGCAACTTCTGGAAGCTTCGGGAGTGGCATACGAGGTACCGGAAAAACTGCTTGACGCAGTGACTGGCCTATCCGGATCGGGCCCGGCCTTCGTCTATATAATGATCGAAGCGCTCAGTGACGGCGGTGTTCGCATGGGACTCCCTCGGCAAATCGCTTCGTCGTTGGCCGCACAAACAGTACGCGGCGCGGCCGAAGTTTTCATTCAAACCGGCCAACACCCGGGCCAACTCAAAGACAACGTAACCAGCCCCGGCGGGACCACAATAGCTGGAATACACGCATTGGAATCCGGAGGCATTCGCGCGGCCTTGATTACAGCCGTCCAAGCCGCCACGGAACGCTCGATAGAATTAGGAAAACAATAAAGTAAGACTGAGGAACACCATAAAATGTCAATTTGCTGTCTAATTGACGACAAATACGTACCCATTTATCGTATTATGTGGATATCTGCGTTGCCACATTTTTGCGGCTCATCACAATGCCAACACGAGGGCGATTATGAAGTCCGGCTCGAACACGGCGAGGTCTTGTGGGTAAACCAGGCTGACCGGGATACGGCACTCGAAGCCCTGGAAATGTGGCAAGGAGGCTTGGGCCCGGTCGATGATGCGGACGAGATCGACGACCTGGACGACAACCGGTAGCAGCCCGTTGAAAAACAAATCATTTCTACAGTAAATCAAGCGAGGTGACCCAATGTCGATGTTCGAAAACGATAATTATCGTTGGCGGGAAACCTACTTCGTGCAGTTCGACAAGAAGAAACGCCCCACTCTAGAACAAGTGCAAAAACGGCTGACCATCATGGGAGATCAATGTGAGTTGGCTACGGCCCGAGCCGATGAAGACGGCCGCTTCGAATCGCTCACCATCATTGCACACGAGGATTTCGCGGCCCTGGACATCTCCTACATCGAGGGTGACGAAGTGCTGGAACAGGGCGAACAGTTCGCCGCCGAATTGACCGGCTCGGAATGTGAATGCGAGGTCGAAGAAGCCAAAAAGCTCGCCCTGCTGGAAAAATATGACGGACGCTTCGATGTGCTGCATTTTGAACAAGTTACTGAATCCGGCGAGCGCGAAGATCCCGACGAGATGCTCGACCCCAGTTCACTGCTGCTTGTGCTCGACATTCTAGTGGACATGACCGACGGAGTGGCGGTGGATCCGCAATGTGGAACGCTTATGTGAGTTGGAGGGTAGAGGGCAGAGGACAGAGGGTAGAAATATACTGAATGCAGAAATACAAACAAGGGCTGTCACAGTTTAAAAAGTTACTACGGATAAAATATGCTAGCTAAAGAAATCAAACGAGGAAGCATTGTCAACTATAACGGCGCGCCCTGCATGATCGAATCGGTGAGCGTGCAGAGCCCTTCCGCTCGCGGTGCGAGTACGTTTTACAAATATCGAGCAAGAAACCTGGCCACCAAGCAAAAGGTTGATATCACGCTCCGCGGCGGCGAATCGCTTGACGAGGCCGACTTCGTCCGCCGGCCGGTGAAGTACCTTTACGCCGACACCGAACAGATGCACTTCATGGACGAGGAAGACTACAACCAGTACGCCGTCGACAAGGAAGACATCGCAGAGGAAAGCCAGTATCTGACCGAGGAACTCGCGGGTGTATCGGCCTTGATCTACAATGACCAGTGTATCGGCATTCAGATCCCGCTCACTGTCGAACTCAAGGTAACTCAATGCGACCCCGGCATCCGCGGCAACTCGGCCACGTCGCGATCCAAACCAGCTACGTTGGAAACCGGCCTAGTCGTACAGGTGCCCGAATATCTCAGCGAAGGCGAAATCATTAAGGTCGATACCCGCACCGGACAGTATCTATATCGAGCATGATCATTGAAACTTGCTCATTACTCCACACGATACTCCTGTAGTTCAGCGAGCACAGCCGCCATATCGTCAGCCAAAGGCGCTTCCACCTCTTGCGCCTCGCCAGTCTCGGGGTGTGTGAATTTTAGACGACGGGCGTGTAGCGCCTGCCGGTCCAGCAACACCGTCTTGTCGCTCGCATCGCGGCGGATCTCGCCACGAGTGATTTTCGAGCGACCGCCATAGAGCTTATCGCAGAGGACGGGGCAGCCGATGTGGTCGAGGTGTACGCGGATCTGGTGCGTGCGACCGGTTTTGGGCACCAGTCGAACGGCGGCGAATCCATTGAATCTTTCCAGCACCTCGTAAAATGTGTGGGCCGGGCGACTGTTGGGATCGCTGCGGCGGATTGCCATCTTCTCGCGCTGGTGGGGGTGGTGCCCGATGGCGCAATCGATCACGTCGCGGTCGAGTTGGGGACTGCCGCTGGTCAGCGCAAAATACTCTTTCTCTATCGAGCGGGCTTCGAACTGAGCGGCAAGCTTGGCATGTACCTGATCGTTCTTGGCCACCAAAATAGCGCCGCTCGTATCGCGGTCGAGCCGATGCACTATGCCCGGCCGGGTAGGTCCGCCGCTAGTACTCAGTTGGCCGGCAAAATGGAACTGCAAGGCGCCGGCCAACGTGCCCGACCAATGCCCCCGGGCCGGGTGCACTACCATCGCCGGCGGCTTGTTGACCACCGCCAGGT
>JAFGTN010000132.1 GCA_016934075.1 Pirellulales bacterium | reverse complement strand
TCGTGGCCCGACCCGCCGCCAATAGTGATTGATGGATGGCGGAAAGGGCAGTTCGAACGCGAGCGTCATGGGCGTTTCCAGGGGGCCGTGTTGTTCGACGGAGCAGCCATTGCCGCGGGGGGCGGCGTCTCCTTTTTCGAGTAGCCCCGGATCTCGTTGACGATTTCCCCTGTGTCCTGCCGTTTCCTGCATCGGACGGAAATCATCAACGGCAGGTCGTGCAGATCGGTCGAGTCCCCAGGGGCCATCACTTCCACTGCCCGACAGATAGCCGAGAGTTCGGCTTGTGCGATCTTGATCGCCATCGCATTCGGGTTGTCGAGGTTTAGGCGGGTCCAAAGGAGCCGATTCTTGTACTCACCTTCGGTAATCTGGAAGGTGAGCTGCAAATACGATCCGGTCCCGGATTTGGTCGGTTTGAATTCCGATTCCGTGATCACCGCCTCATACTTGCCGGCCGGAAGGCATTCCATTTCAATTGCCGGCTCAACTTGCCGAGCATCAAATCCAGTCAAATCAGCCATCAAAATCTCCTAATAATTAAGGATTCTGGGAAAGGGCCGCCATGAATGCCGCCCACGAGAGTGGCAATTCCTCGACGATCCCGTAACGATTCTTGGCAATACACGAAGGGCCACCGACGCAGCGCAAGATGCGATCGCCGCCGTTTTTGCCGATGGGATTCGCGATGGTCCGTTTGCGGTTGAAGCCCGCGTCCTCACTCTGGGTGCGGAATTTGTGCGTGGCGAAGAGGACGGCATCGCACCATTCGCAGATCAGCGCGGCAGCATGCTTGTGCAGCCGCGGTGAGTAGCGGTCATAAGACGAGGATTCGGGGTCCTCAAAGCGCTCGACCTTGGAATGGGCGATCAGAAGCACGACCATGCCGAGCTGATTTCGTAGGGCATTGAGGTGGCTGATGATCTCTCGCCAATAGGTCAGGGCGTGCGTGTAGCCACGGGAATAGCCACCATCGACCTTTTCTATCGAATTGACGCCATGGAGCTCGCACAACTTGTCCCAGATCAGGTGCTCGAGCCAATCGAGCGAATCGACCACGACCGTCTCATAATCGTGTTTTTCACGGCGCAGGTCAGTGAGCGCCCCAGATACTTCGTCATAGCTGGTGGCTAGTGGGAATTTGTCGCAGTTGATTTCATCAAGGCCGTCTTCCGTTTGAATGAAGATCGGCTTGGGGGCCTGGGAGCCGTACGTGGATTTCCCAACGCCTTCGAGGCCGTAACATAAGATTCGAGGCGGCATTGGTGTCCTACCTCGCTGGACTTTTTCGAGCATACTCATGCAGCTGCCTCCTGGGGCTTATGGTCACAGTCACGGACCCGTCTGACGGTGAATGTGTTTGGGCCAAATTCGCGGGCAACGAAGCCGGTGAAGAGCCGGTTGAGATCCCGGCCGACCGGCGTGCCCGCGTCGATCACGCAGACACGCCTGGCCGGATTGAAGTTGTGCGCCGCATCCAGTCGGACCTGGCATTCCCCGTGCAAACTTTCGGTGGCCACGATCGCCAGTAGCAACGACGACTCGATATCCGTCATGTTGAGGGATGAGTCGAAAATATACCTGTAAATCTCTCTATCCATCGGGTAACTCCGAGTGAGAAAAACATTAGTTCGCTACTGGTTAACATACGCAGCCGTTTTAAAAGTTGTCCGCGGGCTTAGAAATAATCACGCAAGTCAGAGTTTTCGAATCGCTCGCGTAATAGGGCCACTTTGTTGGCCACTTGCCGGCGGGATACGCCAAGTTGCCGCGAAGCGCCGTACCTGGTGATCTCGGTCAACATCTCAGCGAGTTTCCTCAGATCTTCCGGCAGCGAATTAAGTACGTTGTCGAAATCAAGTTTCAAACAGGTCAGTTCTTCGTCGCTGTGCGGAGCCTGGCCGGTATGCCGCTTAGCATTGGCGGTGTCTACCATCTGGCCCAGCTCAGCAGACTCCCCATCGCCATCCGGGATGATCTCGTTCAGCGAATTACCGCTGTGACGGAAATGCCGCTTCTCGGCCTGGCGGGCACGAATTAGTGATGCAGCTTTGCGTTCGATGACCCGAGCGATAAAGGTTACCTCGTGAGCACGTTTCGGATCGAAATTGACAGACTTTACTATCAATTCCATCCTCAGTTCCTGCTCGATGTCCTCGCGGTCCGACTTGCTGAATCCAGGATGCCTGACGAGCTGGTTTGCCTTTTCGCGGATGAGCTTCGATACAAACGAATCATGGTCCTCAAACTGGTTATTGAGATTCATTGATAACTCCTTCCGGCCGAGAAGGAGTGCGTGGGACCGTCACCAAAAGAACGGCAGAAAAGCAGACCACGTTGAGTGGAGGTGCTGGTAGTAGCCGATTTCGGCGACACCCACAGCACCTCCACTTTGTGGCCGGTTTACTGACAGGTAGTAAAACGTTTTTGAAGAAACGGTAGTCTCGGGAGCCAACCCCGGCCGTTAGGCGGCGTCCTCCCTGAAAATCATGCGGAACGGCAAGCCGTGCTTGATTTCCAGGATGCCGATCACGCCGTTCTGGAGTTCATCCATGTAACGGAATAGCTCGACGACCTTGGCCCTGAGCACGAATTCCTCGATCGAGGCTTCTGGGCGAGGGCCGTTTTCGGCACCGAACTTCACCTCGCGAACGATACGGGGCGGCGGCGACAGAACCGGCTGGCCATTTCTGATGGCCATGTTCTCGATGCGGCCGAAGTTAATCTCTTGCATCAGCTCAACGAGACGCCGATGCGGTTCGGGAAAAGACGACTTCTGTTTGTCCATACCGTACTCCTTAAATGAAAAACGCCCCGAGAAGCGGGCCCGGCGAAAGGCTCTTCTCAGGGCGTTGCACCGCCTGAACGGCGGATACTGCCAATTCGTGGATTCGCCGGGCCACGCCTCTGCGAGAGGGGTGCTACAACCGGCGTAGCAGATGCTACAAAGCGTGTAGCATTTTCATTCCCGGTGAGAACATTGGCAGGAGGTGTCCCAAATCACACCCTCTGGAGGAATGTAAGATACAGTGTGGCCCAGGTTTAGAACGGGTCGCTGGAGATGATGGGCAAGTGGCCTGTCATACTTCTTGATTTTTTCGAGTGCCCGTCGGATGGCGTTGCCTACCCGGTTGCGTACTTTATTTCTCTCATTCCCAAGTTTTATCGTGCGACCACTGAATCCCTTTGCCTTACCTAGCAGAGAATCCATCCATTCAATCTGCTTCTCCAACTCTTCGATCTCGTCAATCTTGTCTACCGCGTCGCTTTGCTTCGCTATTTCGATTAGTTCCAGAACCTCCGCGCGCCTCGTCCGCAGGGACTCTCGGTATTCAGCATCGAGCACTTCCTCACCTTCCAGGCCGCCGAGAACGCTGGTTTCCTCGGAGGATACGCCAGCATTCTCTGCTGTGTGATAGTCCACCTGCTTCATCCGGCGCCGAACAAGACAGTCGAGCTGAGATGCCGAGTAACTCATGCCCGTGTTTTCTGCCAGAAAGTGAAGATAATGGAAACCAATATCTGGCCTGTAGATCCTTTCTTCGTTCCCTTCAAATCGGATCGCCCAGTATTCGCCTTTAAGCCGAATGGAGTTGGTCGACAAGGGCTGGGGGACTGAAAGCTCCAGCGAGGACGTGACGGTGTCAGTCGGTAGCGACGAGTCGCATACGAGCCGCAGAAGGCAGCTGTCGGGGAGAAGGCGTTTGCGGATTTCTCGACGATGTCTAGAAATCGCATGCTCAACAACCTCCACTACGTTCTTGGCATGTTGGCGATGCAGCTCGAACAATTGCAGAGCGGCCGAATCTGGCGATCCGTTAAGATGCCTAAGCACTCGCGAGGCTTCCCCGAATTGCCCGTAGAAATCGAGCGCGGACATGTCCGCGACGTCGTTTGCCGTCTCTACGTAGGCAGCCAACATTGTGCGAGGCTCACCTTCGGCGCGTTCACCGGTAAGCAGATCCACTCCGTACGCTTCCGCAGGATCGTGGTCTTCCACTCCGGCCGCCAGGACGGCAAAACGACGATCGATACACTGGGAACAAGTTCCGCAGTGCGTCCTTAGCCTCGTCATTTCCCACGTGTGCGTGCAGCTTGTGGCGAATTTGATCATCTCCGCACAACCAGCGTCGGCAATCCCCTTCACTACCTCAGTCTTGGTGTTCCAAAGAAACGGATTCTCTACAGTGAACGTCGTCTCGGCGACCAGAGAAAGAAGCTTGGCAAATCCATTGATGACCTGAGGATGTGTCGTCCGCGTGGCCCTGGCGCCAACGACCTGCGCAGACACGGGTAAGTTGAAGCTTACGACGCCGTTCTCATAGAATCTGATCCGATCAAGGCCAAACATCTGCGCCACCGTGGCCCCAAGAGAGGCATACAAAAACGACCGACTTCGCTGTGTGTATTCACGACCAAGCGATTTGGCTTTGTTGATTACCACGGGAACGTGCAAAGGTGCATGCGCTGCGTGCCGTTTCAGTAGTTCCTCAAGTTTTCGATGTCGCCTTGCCAACTTCTGTGTGGATTTGTGTTTCACCAAAGCCACTTTGCGATGATCAACAACAGCCTCTTGGACAGCGCCACCCAACGAGTCTAATCCACCCGAGAACAGAACGACTTCTTCGGGCGCCTCTGCACCGAACTCAAAATGCTGTTGCGTGGCCGGCTCGTCCTTCAATTGACAAAAATCAAAGTGATACTCATCTTCTGACAGGAAACTGAGCGTATCGACCAACTGTCCCAGAACTGCTTTACTATTCCAAAAGCTCGGGGTCCGCACCGTGATCCGAAAGAACAGCCTCCGTCGCCAGTTCTCTCCAAATTCGTCAACCCCGTCGCCGCCTCGTGTTGTCGCCTGGTCGGCGCAGTAGACGTATGTGGCAATCTCAAGTAGGTCGTGAAACCGAGATGGTATGCCTTGTAGGAGCTGACTTCGAATATCGCTGACGCACAAAGTCACATTTTCGTGTGGTCCCCACAGATGCAGGCGGAGAGGCTTCTTCCCACCAAAAGGCAGAGAATCCTTCGCGACATCGCCACAGAGGATTGCGCGTTCGTTAGCCATCTGCCTGCGCCCCCTCTTTGAGTTCTGCGACGACTTTGCTCATGGCAACGTGCGTGAACCCGGCCGCTTCCTGTCGTGATATTCCTCCCTTTTCCCAGTTGGTCTTTGAGAACCACCCGCCCGAAAACTCCTCGACGATTCTCGATGCTTCCCGGCAATGGGTATTGAGTGCCTTGGCAAACTCCCCTTGTTGGGCCAAGGTACGAAAGCGACGCCCTTCTCCCACATGGTAGGAAACTGCCCTGCTCACGAAGTAGTCGAGACACTTGTTCGTTAGGCGAGAGAAGAAGTCTCGTGCAAAAGTGCTGAACTGCTTATTGGTGGCGAGTCCCGAGAAAGCGTCCCTCACATCCTCTGGTGTCGTCCCGAAGAGGCTTTGTGTTCGGCCTCCCACTAACCTCAACATCGTTTCGGACGCTGCCATTTGGGCCATCTCGCCCAGGTCCGTACGTCCGCCATTGTTGGACAGTCGCCGGTCTACTGCATCAGAAAACGCGCCTACCACCTCCATAAGGCTGGGAGAGTCGGATACATCCAGCCCAACACTTCGGAGCGCCCCGGCAAAATCATCGTGTCTGGCGCAAAGCGGCAGTTGGGTCAAAAGCCAGATCGTTTCTACCAGTCCCTTGTCTTCAGCGGCAAGATTCAGCCCCCTTTCGGCAGCAGTGATCGTGGCATTAGACACCTGCGCAGTGCCAGCACCACCCTCAATGAGGGCGACCACCTCCTGCCATTTGCGAGTTCTTGGTAGGTTCCCTAGTCGAATATGGCCCATAGCCTTTGGCTCCTGAGTCCACCTACGTCACACCGAGAAAAACGTGCAGCAATCCACCGACACGTTGGTTATCCTCACAATTACTCTATCATCATGCCCTCGATATCAGCCTCGTCGAGCGGCTCCTCGACGGCATTTCGCAGCCAGTGAGGGTCGTAGCCAGATGTGGCTTGTCCATTGATGGTAATCTTAATCTTGCCCCCGTCAGACTTGTCGGCGAGGTTGGCAATCGCTTGGAATGACTTAAACACATCATCGCGCGATGCGGGGAACGTGATTTGGATGTTTGTACGCCCCGTGGGGGTAGTACCGCCGCTGCCTATGGTTTCAGGCCTCGTTCCCATCGTGGGTAGCTCGCCACCTGTTGACCTACCTTCTCCGGTCACAGGAAATTTCACGCCACCACTGATCTCGCCACTGCCTGTTGGTGGGGAAGGCATAGGCACCGCTGCCGGCATCATGAGAAATCCGTTGTCGAGATCGACTTCATCGTCCGTCATTAGGCGATTGAATGCGACCTTTGAAACGGCAACTTCGAACATGTTATCAACACCGAGCGATGGCTTCCCGCTGCAGTACCCAAACATCCCTTCGGATACGCCCCGCGCGACTGATTTGCGCAGAACAACATCCGAATTGATTCGGGGAGGTTCGAGAAAACCGAAGAAGGCATCGCGTACGTCCTTCGTCGATATGCCCAGACGCGGCGGCTCCCCTTCAGCCAAGGATTCTCCGAGTTTCACCCGTTCGACAATCTTGCGGGGATGTAGTGTGCCGTGAATCTTGGGTGTGCCGACTGAAGTTAACAGTTCCATCACGCGTTCGTGAACTCCCGTCGCCTGGAGTGGGCGGCCACCAACCTCGATCTTTTCAAGGTCAAGTAAGCCACCAGTACCGGCCCGTGGAAGCCAGACCGAGAGATAAATCTGTCGAAACGCCGTCTCGATTGCGGCCTCCTCAGTGCGTCGGCGTTCCTTGAGTTGATCTTCCTGATCTTTACTCAGTATGTGTTGTTTTTTCTTTGCTTCCACGCGATCGACAGCCATCAAGTAGCGAACCGCCCGCCGGAGCGACTCGATAGGCTTCTTATCGGGAACAGCGAGGGCAACGCCATTGCGGTATTGACGCGGCGCATCGCCATATTTCGAGAGCATGTTTTTAGCAGCGTCTTCCTGTTGAGAGCTTGACTTGCTGGCCAATTCCAACGGCAAATAGCCGATCAGAAAGCACGGCTCTTTGTCGGGAAGGTCTTGCGATGTTGCCGGCCAAATGATGGCATCGTTCTTTCCGGCAAGCCGATGCTCCAAAAGCTGCTTGACCCGCTCGCGAATGGCATCCGTGTCACGAGCCACCTCTTGCTCGGCATCTTCGATTAATTTTGTGACGTTGGCGTCTTTCTTGAAGCAATAATGAACGCCGTCATAATGCAGGTAAAGGCATGAATTGCGCAATTCGCCCAATACGGCCGATGCAGTGATACTATCCAAGTCGGGTCCGACGCAGGCCGCGAGTAATTCGGACTCGGTCACGCCAGGCGGTAACATTTCCGCACCTTCCTCGCGCTGCAGGCTTCCAAAGCTGTAAGCAAGGATCGCGGTCGCCAGACGCAATGCCGGCCGTACATTTGCAAGCGTGGGCGTTTCCTTCGCGAGCTGGTCGTCAATCCGCTTTGCTCGTGCGTTGGGCCCAGCGAGGTCGTGCTTCAGTACCGGCGAATAATCTTGCCGTGGATCGAGGTCCTTGAGCATCGCGCGGACGACCTCGGCGTCATTCAGCGGGATTTCGGCCGGTCCCAGGATCGGTTTTGCTCCACCGTTCGCTTTGAGTGCGTGCAGGCACGATGCCAAAAATCGCAGCGCACCACGCGTCCGCTGAAATCCATCGACGCTCGTCCATCGCGTGTTCATTACGTCGATGAGAGCCGGATGGAAGGGGTATGCTGCCTGCATTCGGCTCTTGAGTT
>JAFGTN010000131.1 GCA_016934075.1 Pirellulales bacterium | reverse complement strand
TGACCGAGGCCGAAAGCTCGATCCGCGACGCCGACTTCGCCGCGGAGAGTGCCAACCTCACACGAGCCCAGATCCTCGTTCAGTCGGGTATCTCGGTGTTGTCGATGGCCAACCAGAACCCGCAGAACGTCCTGGCGCTGCTGCGATAAACTTGGGCTAATAGCTGCATAAAGCCCGAAGGGTCCAGCCGATCCGCCCCATGGCAAGGGGGCGGATCGGTTTTTTGTTTCTTTGAGACGTAAGATGTAAGACTTAGGACTTAAGACTTGAGTAGTCAGTTGTCAGAGGGTAGAGGGCAGAGAGCAATGGGCCAATAGCTTACGGCTCATACCTCACACCTCACACCTCAAAGTGATATTGACAGCGATCGCAGCATGCTCCGATACTGTACAAACTTATCGGGCCGGTGCGGTCGATGGACGACTCGCATAAGCGCCCACCAAGGTCAATACCATGAAGAATCGTGTGCTACTAATATATCCGCCGGCCACCAAAGGCGAACCGGGGGCGGGCATACTGACTGCGAAAGAGGCACAATGCTCGTTCTTTTCCTACGGATTGTTGACGCTGAGCACTTACCTACAGGACAATGGCTTCGAGGTCGAGGTGATCAATTTGGCCACATTCACGTGGCAAGAAGCTATCACGGCCATACGTAATCGACCGGCCGACCTGTTTGGCATATCGTGCTACACGTTCAACCGCCATACGGCCGCGGCGCTGGGCGATGAGATCAAGGCCATGTATCCGAACGCCCACGTTACCGTCGGTGGACCTCACGTTTCGGTCTTGGCAACCCAGTGGCTAGACCACTACCCCAGCACCGACACGGTCGTCATTGGCGAAGGCGAACATACCTTGTTGGATCTTGCCCAACGGTTGGCCGGCGGGCAACCGACGACCAATATTCCCGGGACGGCTTTTCGCAACAACGGCAGCGGTCCGTCGATCGGGCCGCTCAGGCCGCCGGTTGCCGACTTGGACAGTCTTGGAAAGACGTGGAAGTATTATCGGCACAACCTGACGGTCAGTTCGCGGGGCTGTCCGGGCAGATGCACTTTCTGCGGTACGCCCCGGCTATGGGGACAAAGGGTTCGTTTCCGATCGGCCGGACACGTGTTGGAAGAAATCGAAGCCTATACCCAGGGGCATCTTCAGCCCTTGCTCCGTTTCGGCGACGACACGATTACTGCCGATAAGTCGAGAATGCTGGATATCTGCAACGGCATTGTCGAGCGGCGGCTGGATTTCGTCTGGCCGTGCAACACGCGAGTCGACTGTGTCAATCGCGACGTGCTTCTGGCAATGCGACGGGCCGGCTGTACCGCACTTTGTCTGGGCGTCGAATCGGCAAGCCCGATAATCCTGAAGAATATCCGCAAACAAACAAACATCGAGCAGATACGCAGTGCCACGGCGATAGGCAAAGAACTTGGCATGAGTGTGTGGTATTACATCATGATGGGCAATCGCGGAGAAACGGCAGCTACAGTTCAAGAGACATTAGATTTTTTGGACGAGATGCAGCCCCCGATGGTGGAATGCAGTATGCCGCTCATTATGCCTGAAACCGAGGAATTCCAAATTGCCAAAAAGAAAGGGTATGTTAACGAGGAACACTTCTTTACCGACCATAGGGACCAGTTTTGCATGAATTTTTCGGAGAGGGATCCGGAAACGATTGCCGCGCTAACAAAAATGGCGAAAAAGTACCACCAAGTGGAGGCGCCATTCCCATCATTCTCCGTTGCCGAGCGCGAACAGATTCTCGCCCGGCATCCGGACATATTGCTTTCCTATACGGATCTGGCTAAATCCTACATACAAGAGCACCGATATGCCGACGCTGAGGAGGTCATGGCATCAGCGACCACTAACCTTGGGCGAGAACCGTCTTGTTACTGGCATTACCGCGCGTGTATCAAGTTTGCTATGCGAGAAATATCCGAGGCGGTGCGGTGCTTCGAACATGCCCGAAATATTGCACCGGATGACAAGGCGCTCATACGAAACATAAACGCTTTGACTGCGGCGGGTACAATGAATCCGCAACAACATGTCGAAGTTACGGCAACGCTGATGTTAAACTTGACGAACGATTCGATCGTAACGGCGGGGCAACCCAGTCTTCCCGCCCCATTGGATTCATGACCTACATCACCGCGAAGTAATTCTCCACCGCGGCGTCTAGGTGTTCGGGTTTGAGTTCGACCGGCTTGTTCATGTAGGCGCAGAAGCTTTTCACCTGCATGAGCAAGTCGCGAGGGTGGCAGCAGCGGAAGTTGCGGCCGACCTTTTTGTAATGTTCTTTGATCAGATAGTCGAGCGGTTCGGGGCTGAAATCGAAGTCGAGTTGTTCGGCCATCATGCGGAACAGTTCGCGGAACTCTTCCTCGGTGGGATCGATGATCTCGATTTTATAAGGAATTCGTCGCAGGAAGGCCTCGTCGACGAGGTCGCGTGGTTCGAGGTTGGTGGAGAATACGATAAGTTGGTCGAAGGGCACCGCGATTTTTTTACCGTTGGGCAGGCTGAGGAAGTCGTAGCGCTTCTCCAAGGGCAGAATCCAGCGGTTGAGCAGTTCGTCGATCCGCATCCGCTGCCGGCCGAAGTCGTCGATCACCAGCGTGCCGCAGTTGCTTTTCAGTTGCAACGGCGCCTCGCTGATGCCCGTTGCGCGATTGATGGTGATTTCCAATGCTTCCATGGTCAGTTCGCCGCCGGCGATGATGGTGGGTCGTTCGATTTGCACCCAGCGGCGATCGATTTTGCGGGTGTCGTAGACTCCTTCGCATTCCTCCAGGGGTATTTCCACATGATTGACGGGATCGAAAAGGCGTACGATTTCGCCGTCCACGCCGATAGCGCGGGGGATCCAGACGTAGTGACCGAAGGCGCGGGTTACGCGTTCGGCGATACTGGTTTTGCCGTTGCCGGGCGCGCCGAACAGAAACAAGCCCCGCCCGGAATTCATGGCCGGGCCCAGGCGCGAGAACATTTTCTTGTTGATCAATAGATCGGAAAAGGCGCGATGCAAGTCGTCGTTGTCGATGCGCTGGTCGACCAGAGATTGGGCCTTGACGCCCGCCACGTAGTCTTCCAGCGAGACCGGCGCGGCGCCGAAATAAGTGCAGTGTACCGAGTGACGTCTGGCCCGTTCTCGGCCCAGATCGGTCAATTGATACTGGTAATCGTTCATGGGAGCCGAGCCGCGATGCACCACCAATTGCTCGCTCTTTAGGTTCCACAGCAGTTTATCCAGCAGCACGAAGGGCAGCTTGATCTGCTCGGCAATTTCGCGTCCGGTGGCGTCGCCGCGGGCCAGGAGGTATTTGAGGGCCAGAGCCTCGACCTCGGAGTCCGTTAAGCCCGCCTCGCGAAACGATTCCGGCTCGATAGGCAGGAATGTATTCGTGTTGTCGTGTGCCGATGTGTCGGCATTGTTTTTGCCGTCAGCCATGCCGTTGAGACGATTGAAGATTTCGTCCAGCTTGTTTTCTTCGTGAACCAATGTGGCCGTTACGGTTTCTGTCGTGTCCTGTTCGTTCTGCAGGGGACGGCTGGCGGCCAATTGCTCGGCGTCTTCCAATGAATGCTCGCCACGCGCCAAGCGGGCCAGGAGTGTGTTATCAAGCTGATCGGGCATGGTGAAACTCTTATTTTCGAAAAAGAATATGCTACAACGAGTATTTCCGAAAATACTCGCCCACATATTATGGAAATCGAACACTCAAGCTCTTTAACTGGACAATTTATATCTAAGTGCCCTTGACTCGCAATTTTGCAAAAGTCCAGTCAGTAAAACACTACTTTCCTATATGTTTGGGGTCAAATCGGACTGGACCTTGCCACCGCAGAGGGAGGAAAGGATTTCGGTCTCGAACCGCTCTTATGCGGCCCTTCCGCGCCGCCCGAACAGCCCCTATAATCCGATCTTGTTAGCAGCCCGGCAACAGGACGCCACAGGAACAGACCGTGACGCAGAAATCCCACTCTAATGAGAACCCCCCCCTATCCGATGAACTCGGCACATTACGAATCGGCGCGGTTAGCTATCTTAATACCAAACCACTTATCTACTGTCTGGAGGAGTTGATTGCTGAATCCGCAATTCCCGATGCTCAACTGGTGGTGGATTTGCCCAGTCGGCTTGCCCGGGGGATAGCCGAAAAACGCCTGGATGTGGCGTTGATTCCCTCCATTGAATATGTTCGCCATGAGGGGTATTCGATAATTTCTGACGCTTGTGTGGGTTGTAACGGTGCGGTTGAAAGTGTCAAGCTTTACGGTCGCGTGCCGGTTTCGGAAATTGGCACCCTTGCGGTAGACGAGGGATCGAGAACGAGTGCCGTGTTGACGCGGATTCTGTTGGCCGAGCGGTATGACGTCCACCCGCAGGTTACCACCCTGGAGATTGGCTCCTCACCGTCCGATTCCACCGCGGATGCCGTCATGCTAATCGGGGATCGTGGTATGATACCCATAGACGGTCCCTGCGAGTTTGTTTGGGATCTTGGCCGAGAGTGGTGTGATTGGACCGGTTTGCCGTTTGTTTTCGCCATGTGGATAGCTCGCGGCGATGTGTCAGGCGGCCGTGGAGAACTGGCGGAACTCGAGCGTCTGCTGAGTCTGTCCCGCGACCGAGGCATGGATATGTTGGAAGAAATCGCGCGAGCGGAAGCTCCATCGCTTGGGCTTTCGGTCGAGCATTGTCACAATTATCTCCGCGACAATTTGACCTACCGGCTAGGTGATGCGGAGCGGCGTGGCTTGCAGAAGTTCTATGAACTGGCGGCCCGTTACGGCTTGGTGCTCAATTGATTTTGCAAAAGTCCAACAAAAAAACAAACGACTAACAATGCCTCGGAGTTGAGCTTGCCTTCGTCGATATCAAATCTATTGGAACGGGCTGTGGTGGGGGATAGGCTCAGCGCGGATGATGCTTTACGGATTCTACATAATGCCGAATTGGCTTCGCTGGCGCGGGCCGCAAATGCCGTTACACAACGCTTGCACCCCGAGCCGTATCGCACCTATAACATTGATCGGAACATCAACTACACTAACATCTGCACCAGCGGTTGCCGTTTTTGCGCATTTTCGCGACATGCGGGCGATACCGACGCTTATCTGATTTCGCGCGAGGATCTTTTTGAGAAAATCCGCGGCACGATTGATCTGGGCGGTAATCAGATTCTGCTGCAGGGCGGCCTGCATCCGGGCTTGGATATAGAGTGGTATGAGCAATTGTTCCGCGAGATTCGCGAGAATTTTCCCGAGATCAACATCCACGGGCTGAGTCCGCCGGAGATTTACCACATTGCTCAGATTTCCGGTCTGCCGTTGGCGACGGTGATCGCCCGGCTTCGCGATGCCGGTTTGGGCAGCCTGCCCGGCGGCGGTGCCGAGATCCTGGTCGATCGCGTTCGCAAAAAGGTCAGCCCCTGCAAGGTATCGTCCGATGGTTGGCTGGATGTTTGCCGGCAGTGGCACCGGCAAGGCGGTCGCGGTACGGCTACAATGATGTTCGGGCATCTGGAAACGCCCGCCGAACGCATCGAGCATCTCGAGCGGTTGCGGGATTTGCAAGACGAGACTTCCGGTTTTACGGCTTTTATCTGTTGGACGTTTCAGCCGGGGAATACCGATTTGGCGGGCAGTCCCAAGATCGGCGCATTCGGCTATCTTAGAATGTTGGCCGTGAGTCGATTGTTTCTGGATAACTTCCAGAACCTGCAGGCGAGTTGGGTTACACAGGGGCTGGATACCGGGCAGGCAGCGCTGTTGTTCGGCGCTAACGATATGGGTAGCTTGATGATAGAGGAAAACGTAGTGGCTGCCACGGGTACGAAATTCCGCATCGACGAAGAGCAACTGCGGCGGGCAATCACCAGGGCCGGATTTGTGCCGCGACGTCGAAATGTGTTTTATCACCTGGTTGAACCACCCGGTGGCGATGCCAGGCCGATGAACGTAAGCTAAGCTATAACAAGGGCTTTTTACGAATTAGGCGGGTTGCCGTCCCCTCTGTTGAGCATTGGGGGTAGTGTGGTTTATGGATAATTAACCGGACTTTTGCAAGTGCCCTTGACTAGCAATTTTGCAAAAGTCCAGTAATAAGGATGAGCAACCAACTTCTCCCGAAAAAAATCTTCCAGGCTTCAGATGATCTACGTCGACGGACTTTCGAAACATTATGCCGACCTTCGTCGGGGCTGGTTCGTTGCGCTGGACGGGATCAGTTTTCATGCCAAGCCGGGAGAGATTTTCGGCCTGTTGGGCCCCAATGGCGCCGGCAAGACGACAACGTTGCGTATTCTGGCCACATTGCTGCGGCCCACGACCGGCAGTGTCAGTGTCAACGGATATGACGTTCTCATGCAGCCTTCGAAGGTTCGCCGTCAGATCGGTTTCATGTCGGCCAACACGGCCATCTACGACCGCATGACCGCCTGGGAGATGGTCGAATATTTCGGCCGCCTGCATGACATCGGCCGCGAAGAGTTGCGCCAGCGGATGGAAGATGTTTTCACACGTCTGAAGATGAACGATATCCGCGATCTGTTGGGTGCGAAGATGTCGACCGGTATGAAGCAAAAAGTGTCCATTGCCCGGGCGATTATTCACGACCCACCGGTATTGATCTTCGACGAGGCGACCGCCGGACTCGACGTACTGGTGGCCCGCGCGCTTTTGGACACGGTAGCCGAACTCCGCGACCACGGCAAGTGCATCATCTTCTCGACACACATCATGCGCGAGGCCGAGAAGCTCTGCGACCAATTGGCGATTGTCTACCAGGGTCGAATCCTGGCCGAAGGCTCACTGAACGAACTGCGCACTCGCTACGATGAACACGACCTGGAAGAACTTTTCTTCCAACTGATATCTTCAACCGCATCGGAAGATAAGGCTGAAGAAGCCGCCGCGATATCACAATAAACAGCGTTTATAGATATTATATGAAACCTCGGATGAACTGGTCGAACGTTAAACTGATTCTAGCGCGAGAAGTGCGCGATCAGTTGCGTGATCGTCGCACCGTGTTCATGATAGTGGTGCTGCCGTTGCTGTTATACCCATTATTGGGTATGAGCTTTTTACAGATATTGCATTTAATGCAGGAGCAGCCCACTTCGGTTCTGATAGTCGGTTATGAAGAGACCGACGATGCGCCGGCCTTGCTGGAGAACGACCATTTCGCGCCCAATCTGTTCCGTAAGCCGGGTAAGCATCGTTTGTTGAAACTGCATTTCGCCGGAATCGAGCCCGACGAAGAGGGAGTAAGTGTTTGGGCGGCGGCTCGAATCAATACAGCCGAGGAAGCCCGAGAGGCCGTGCTCGACGGCCACTATGATGCTGCTTTATTTTTCCCCGAAGATTTCGCCGAACGGTTGGGTCACGTTCGCAGTTTGCACGCCGAATGGGCTCAACATGCCGGCGACAAAGCGGATTCCAAGGGTGTGGTCCGCCGGCCGCCAGTCTTGCCCGCGGTTCCACAGCCTGAAATATTCTATACGACGGCCAACGAGAAATCGCAAATCGCCTTCGCCCGCCTGTTCGATGTTTTGCGTCGTTGGCGCGAGGAAATCAGTCGCGCGAACCTCATAGTGGGTGGCTTGCCGCCCACGGCCGTGCATCCCTTCGAAGTGGAGACTTCCGACATCGCCCGCGAGACGGGCACCAGTGGGATTGCCGCTTGGGCCAAGATTCTGCCCGTAATGTTATTAATTTGGGCTTTGACCGGCGCGTTTTATCCGGCTATCGATCTTTGCGCGGGCGAGAAGGAACGCGGCACGCTGGAAACCCTGCTATGCAGTCCGGCTGAGCGGAGCCAGATTGTCTGCGGCAAGTTGCTGACAGTAATGCTCTTCAGTATAGTCACGGCTGTTTTGAATATTCTGAGCGTGGGGTTGACCGGCTGGCTGGTTCTGGCACGAATGCCCGGTTTCGGCGCTCCGCCGCCCGGAGCGGCGCTATGGTTGCTGCTGGCCCTGATTCCGATTTCGGCATTGTTCAGCGCATTGTGCTTGGCGCTAGCGGCATTCGCGCGGAGTTCGAAGGAAGGGCAATATTATCTGATGCCACTGTTGCTGGTGACGATGCCGCTTGTGATATTGCCCATGGCGCCCAGCGTGGAACTCACCTTGGGCACCAGCCTGATTCCCATTACAAATATCGTGTTGCTGTTACGGAGTTTGTTGGAAGGTCATTACTGGCTGGCGGTTCAATATTCGCTGCCGGTGGTCGCCGTGACGTTGGTTTGTTGTCTGTTGGCCATACGTTGGGCAGTCGATCAATTCAACCAGGAGTCGGTGCTGTTCCACGAGAGCGAGCGACTGAGCATGGGGCTCTGGCTACAACATCTTCGCCGCGACCGCATGCCCACTCCCAGCGTAGGCGCGGCAGTGTTCTGTGGTGTTTTAATTTTGGTGGTCAAGTTCTTTATGAGCTTCAGTGTGGCAAAGCCCAACGATTTCGGCGATTTGGCCGAGATTCTGATCGTTACGCAGTTGGCCGTGATTCTTACACCGGCACTTTTGATGACGATATTGTTTACGCGTCGACCGATGCAGACATTACTGTTGGGACGCGATGCCTGGAGACCAAAGCTGCTGTTGGCCGTGCCGGCCGCGTTCCTTTTGGCACTTGCGATTAATCCGCTAGCCAACGCGGCACAATTGATGATAATGCGACTTTATCCGATAGATCCAGATGTCTTGGCATTAGAAGGGCTCTTCAAAGAGGCGCCAAATCTGGGCATCATGCTGCTGTTGATCGCCGTGTTGCCGGGCATTTGCGAAGAGTTGGCTTTCCGCGGATTCATTCTCTCGGGATTCCGGCACATGGGGTACAAATGGCGGGCCATCATTTGGAGCTCGATCCTTTTCGGGTTCACGCACATCATTTTGCAACAGCAACTGTTGGCGGCCCTGGTGGGCGTGGTTATCGGTTTTATTGCCGTACAGACAGGGAATTTATTGCCGGGCATCGCTTTCCATGTGACGCATAACTCGCTGGCTTTGCTGATATCGAAGATTACGCCGGAAATGTATCAGCGGTCCGCCTGGCTGCAGTCGATCATGGAGCCGGTAGATGGTAGTTTTGCATATCGCACGTCGGCGCTCGTGGTGGCCGCTATGTTTTCGATAATCCTGCTCTTCTGGTTCCATCAGTTACCTTGCCGAAAATCGGAGGAAGAGGAACTACGCGAGGCTATCAAGATCGGTGGCGAGGAGCCTTGGGAAAACGAAGAACCAGATCAAACAGAGGCGGATTCCCTAACCGATGATCAGCGGAAACCGATCACGATTGCGGCAGATAACTAAGGATCGGCAGTCAAATGTCGTCAACGACATACAGCCTGAAAGCCCGCTACGTCTTTCCCGTCGCCGGAGATCCGATCGCCGACGGCGTGGTTACGTTCGACCGGGAGCGGATAATTTCTGTCGGGCCGTCCGTGGGCGATGAAGCGGACATTGAGGATCTGGGCAACGTGGCCATTTTGCCCGGCTTGGTCAATGCGCATACACATCTGGAGTTCAGCCATCTGGACCGGCCCATCGGCTATCGTGGTATGACGTTGGGCGATTGGATTGCCAGGCTTGTTTCCGAGTTGCGTATCGAGGACCGTCCGCCGGCCGACGCTGTGCGGCGCGGGTTGCTGGAAAGCTTGATGTCAGGGACCACGGCTCTGGGCGAGATCGCTCAACCTGACTGGTCGGCTGACGACTTTCAAGCTGTGCCTATCGATTGCACGGTTTTTCTAGAATTAATCTCGCCGACTGATGCAGGTGTCGACGAGGTGCTGAAACTGGCACATCGTCATATCGCCGCCGGCGAGACCTATCAGCAAATGCAGTTGGGATGGCGTTGGCGGCCCGGGATTTGTCCTCATGCGCCTTATAGCGTGCACCCTCGTCTGTTGTCCGAAGCGGCGGCCATTTCCGCCCGGCACAAGGTGCCGCTGTCGTTTCATCTGGCCGAGTCGCCCGAGGAGATCGAATTCCTGCAAACCTCCGGCGGTGTTTTCCGCGACATGCTCGAACTCTTGGAGCAATGGGATCCCAGTGCCCACCGTCCGGGCCGAAGGCCGTTCGATCTGTTGCGTGTTTTAGCCCCGGCCCATCGCTTGTTAATCGTGCACGGAAATTATCTGGAGGATGAGGAAATCGCTTTCATCGCCCGACACGCGCAAACAATGTCGGTCGTCTACTGTCCTCGTACCCACCATTACTTCGGCCACATTCCTCATCCGCTTGAAAAGCTGCTGTCGTCGGGTGTAAACGTGGCCCTGGGCACTGATTCGCGGGCATCTTCGCCCGACCTGAACCTATTATCCGACATGCGACACGTGGCACATTGTCATCCGGCAATCGCCCTCAAGACGGTATTGCGGATGGGCACGCTGGGTGGAGCCAAGGCACTGGGCCTGGAAGGGGAACTGGGCACGCTGGAAGTCGGCAAACGTCCACACATGGCAGTATTGCCTCTGCCAGACCGGCGGGAAGCCGATCCTCATAGCCTGTTGTTCGATCAGAACGCACCAATACGGTCGACGTGGTTTGGTGGTAACTGCATGGATGATCCTACCTCTTTAGGTTGATCTGCGACGTTTCAGCAGTGCCAATATCGCAGCGAAAGCCATGATAAATATTGTATTAGGCACGGTACGCTGTGTCGGTGTTATCGCCCCGCTCAAGTCGGATGTGCTTGCGGTGAAAGTGAAAAAACAGAAGAAGAGAAAATGGGAAAGCCGTTGTTTATGAATAATCTGAAGCTATTCGGTTTCCAAAACAATCACGGCGAACACGCTATTTTCCATCTTCTTCCAACAGTAACAGTCGCGTTTCTCCGTTAGCCATGAGGATTTCCAAGCTTGTGGTGTTTGTGGTCAGTATGGCGTTGTCGTGAAGATCGCGGACCGTTTTCGATTCGGGCAAGGAAATTTGCTTCTTGCCCGCTGTGGTGGCGGTGATAGCCAGAAAATTCTTGTCGGCATTTATGACGTCGTTCGAATCGATGTAGAGATGTATGCCGGAAGCTTTGAGAATGTTGCGCAGGAAGGCCGCCGGGGCGTCGGTCGTGCCGATGTATACCCGAAGACCATCGTCGCTCCTTCTGGCGGCGACAATGGGATGCCCGTCGGGGAGTGTGGCTAGCGGGGTGATATCCTCGCCTTTGTCGATGGCCCAAAGGGGTGTCAACTTCGATTTGCTGCCGAAGACCCCGCCCGGCAATCCTGCCAATAGTGGGTTCTCGTCTTTGAGGTAAGTCGTTTGTGCAGAGGGAGACTCGATGCGCGAGACTTGCATGCCGATCAGTTCACCCATTAGTTTATCATTCAGTTTTTCACCCAGGCATCCACTCCCGTAGAAATACACGGCTGTTTTGCCCTTCGTGGCTTTGGCGATCGCGGATCGCGTTTGTTTGTCAAGCATGAAGGGGTTGAGGAAGATATAGGCCTTACAGGGCGGGATCTTGCCCGCAATCAGGTCGTCCAAGTAATGTATGCGGATGGGCGCACCTAGCCGGTAAAGTCGTTTCCGTAGAAGGTAGACCTGTGGACGCATTATGGTGGATTTGCAGGCCAGCGCCATGGCGGAACGTTCGTCGACGATCACCGCCACTTCGGGCGAGAATGTAGCGGGCGCGGCAAGGCTGGTTTCGTAGTGGTGTTTCAGTTGGCGAATGTTGTCCCAGATATCCTGGCCGTCGAGCCAACCGGTTCCGCCCAGATCCATATACCAGCAGGCCATGCGTCGCGGCAGTATGTTACCGTAGTTGCGGTCGTGTATCCAGAGGGTTTCCTTTGGTATATTGACGCGACCGAATCCGGCATCACTGGGCGTGAGATATGTTCTCGTATCGTCTTCGTTGAGCCATAGCTTGCCGGCCGCGCTGACCGAGTCGACGGCCGTCATGAACGGTCCGCACCCGCCCGAGCCGCGGTCGAAGTAGGAGATGGGCGAGCAGAGGATATCGACATGTGGGCATTTCAGCATGCGCTGCATGGCGAAGTGGCCGCTGATCTGCGGTCCGCTGGGTATCCCGCACATGTCGAAGAAATATCCGTAAAAAAACGTGACTATTTTATTGCCGCCGGTTTCTTCTTTTATGACTCGGGCCATATCTTCCAGGGGTTCTTCCATGGCGAGTTGCTTGTACTCGTAGAAATCCAGTAGTTGCCGTTCGGCATGCGGATCGCGGAACAGCCCGAGTGTGGTATTTCGCCGCTGTTGGGCCGAGGGTACGGCGGCGTTGTCCAGAGTGACTCGTTGATTGCCCCAGGCCTTGCGCAAGGTGGCGTCGGTTTCGTATCGTTTTTTGAGCCAATGGCGAAAACCGCCGTTCATAGCCGGCGAAAATCCCGAAAGCCTGGGTTCCCAGCTCCGCAGGTAGAACCACTCGCCCGTATGCTGTCCGCAGGGGTGGTAACCCAGCATCCGTCGGCCATAATTCTTTTCGCAAAATCGCACCAGCTTTCGGAGGTGCTTCAAGCATTCCCTGCGCCACAAATTCGAAGCGGG
>JAFGTN010000130.1 GCA_016934075.1 Pirellulales bacterium | reverse complement strand
GGAGATCGAGTGACACTGATATCGGTGATCGTGCGGATGCTGTCCTGTCTTGGGGCGCCGGCCGATTCGAAGCTGCTGAAATCGTGACGGCCCAAAAGACAGCGGGCGGCCCGTTCCATGGCCTGGGCTTCTAGATGATTTTTGACATGCCAGCAGTAGTTGCGTTCGAAAATGTCCCGCACCGGACCGTCGTGGATAACGTAACGATAACGCTTGCTTACGGCGTCGCGGATGGGATGAAAACCATCGTCGACGCGCGCGGCTTCGAGAACTGCAATGTCTTCGGGCAGTTCGGCGTTGAGGGCGCGTAAAAGCGTCTCGGGTGTGAGTTGGCTTTCGGTGCGAAAGCCGACGACCTGCCCCAAGGCATGTACGCCGGCGTCGGTCCTCCCGCTGGCCAGCGTGCGCGAGGTGCTGCCAGTGATGCGCTCGATAGTGGCTTCCAAAACGCCCTGTATGGTTGTCCGCTCGGGCTGAACTTGCCAGCCGGCATACGCGGTGCCGTCGTAGGCCAGGATTAGTTTGATGCTCTGCATCGGCAGGCGTTTTGTTTTTGTTGTTAAAATATGTATAAAAAGGCTTTAGCTTGTCTATGGGTGCCACTGCTGGCTTGCCCAGCAGTGTTTTCACGAAACTTCAGCACTGCTGGGCAAGCCAGCAGTGGCACCCTATTCGAAAACCTCTTAATCCTTGTTCTTCACCATATATTCGGCGATTTGCACCGCGTTGGTGGCTGCGCCTTTGCGAAGGTTGTCGCTCACGCACCAGAAGGCCAGCCCGTTGTCGCAGGAAATGTCTTCGCGGATGCGGCCGATGTAGGTGTCGTCGCTTTCCGTGCAATTGATGGGCATGGGATATACTTTGTTTTCCAGGTCGTCCATCACAACCAGGCCCGGCGTGGCGGCAAAGAGTTCTCTGGCTTCTTCTACGGTGATTTTCTTTTCGGTCTCGACCAGAATACTTTCGCTGTGGCAGTTTGCAACCGGTACGCGGACGCACGTAGGGCAAACCTGAATCGACTCGTCACCCAAAATCTTTCGGGTCTCGTATACCATCTTCATCTCTTCGGATGTGTAGCCTTTGTATTTGGGAGATCCGATTTGTGGGATACAGTTGAAGGCGATGGGATATGCGAACTCTTCGTACTTGTAATCTTCGCCGGCAAGATTGGCGCGGGTACCGTTCTCCAGGTCGCGGTTGCCTGCCAATCCGGCGCCGCTGGTGGCCTGATAGGTGCTGACAACTACGCGGCGGATCTTACCCGCTTTGTGCAAAGGCGCCATGGCTTGGACCATTTGCGTGGTCGAGCAGTTCGGACTGGAGATGATGCCCTGGTGCCCGTCGATGGCCTCGGCATTGACCTCGGGTATGATTAACGGCACCTTGGGATCCATGCGCCAGTAGCCACTTTCGTCGATAACCACACAATCGCGTTTCACGGCCTCGGGGACGAAATCGCGGGCCACGTCGTCGGGGGTGCTGGCTATTGTCAGATCGATGTTGTCGAATGCGGCCGGTTCCAAAAGTTCGACCGTGTATTTTTTGCCGTTGAAAGTCAGTTCCGATCCGGCAGAACGGCTAGAAGCCAAAAAATGGAACTCTTCGCCCGGAAATTTACGCTCTTCGAGCAGTTGACGGATAATGGTACCCACGGCACCCGTTGCGCCTACGACGCCAATCGATTTGAACACAGCTTGACTCTCCCTGGAGTTGTTTGTTTCGTTGTATTTACTGAACGTAGAATAGCCGCTTATTTACTGAATGTAGGGCAGCCGCACTCGGCTGCTAATCTGCTTGTACAGCCCCATTATTTACTACTGAATGCTTGGGGCGATATTTTGAAACCAGCATTATACGCTAGACACGGGTGTTTACTCAACGGTTCATTTTACCCTGCTGTAGCTGTAGTTGACTTCCGCTCAAGTGGTGGCATGCCCCTGCCCTGATAAGCGAGTCGGCCGGATCGCATAGGCATCGATTTGTAGCCGGATTCGCAAGAATTCGGATCTGTTGCTATGGAATTTCACTACGTCCGAATTCTTGCGAATCCGGCTACCTCTTGTTTTGCCATAAAAAAACCCCGCGCCGTTATTTCACGGCGCGGGATTCAATTATTTTTCACGGAGCACTGCGGCTCCAGCTATCAATATTTTCTGCTGATAATGCTCTTATTGAGCGGCAGCCAGTTGTTGCAGCGGGCTGACGTTGAAGCCGAAAGCGACGCCCTCGGTGCTGCCGGCTGTGAGGTTGACGGTTTTCGTCTCTTCGGCGATCTTGCCGTTACGGACGATTTCAGCGCGGATGACATACTTGTATGTCAGGCCCGGCTGCAGACCGTTGGAGACGTAACGTCGGCGGCTGCCGGTGGTTTTGGTTTCCATGCCATTGATGAAAACCTTGGCCTTGGCGGGAACCCAGATGGTCAAAAGTCCGCTGTCTTGGCGTGTTTCGATTTGGGTCGAGGTCGGCTTGGCGGCCGGCTTGGGTGCCGGTTTGGCCGGTGCCGGTGTCGGCTTGTTCTTGCTTGGTGCCGGAGCGACTGTAGTGCCGGTAGATTCGCAGTCGGTACAGCAGTCCGTCGTGGTGCAGATAGATCCACAGCAGTCCCACGAGCAATAACAGCACGAGTAGCACGGGCCACAGCAGCTTGTGTAGCAAGGTGTATAGCAACCATAGCAGCTATAGTACGGGCAACAACCCCAGCCGCCCCAACATCCACCGCCATAACAAGCACCGCCCCATCCGCAGCCCCATCCGCAGCCGCGCCATCCGTGGAAGGCTTGTGCTTGCGGAGCCGCCATGGTGACCGCCGCGATTACTACTAAAGCCGCAACCAAGTATTTCCAGTTTGTTCGGAACATGTGTTTCTTGCTCCCTCTTCTAATGTGAAAAAATTAAGTGTAATTGTATCCGAAAACTATTGTCTAAAAGCGTCTCTACACAAAGGGTAGTTAACGCTGGAAAGTGGAATCTTGCGATACATTACGGCCGCGAAAATGAATTCAACACACACTTCATGACCAAATGTAACATACCAAGACTAGCACACAATTCAAGCAGTGTAAGAAAACCTGTACGATAAAGGGAAATATGCAAATTGGACCAGATTTTCCGGCTATTGACTTCTGTAAAGATTCCGTTATTCACCCAAAATCATTATATCAATCAGGAAACCCCCCTAATTATGGTGGTTTATGCGTAGACCGTATTGGCATATATCCGCGTTGCTTTGCGGCCGTTTTTATTGTTAAAGTGTTTTCCATATAATTGCCCGGCGTTTGAAAGACGTATCGTGTATCTGTAAGAGTGTCTGTCCCCCGTGAAAACATCCGTTTGGTTCAACCGAATTCCATGGTCGATCCCGCTCATCGCGCTGGTTTTGATACTTGTTGGATGTTTGGGCATCGATAGATACGCCGATCTGACGGGCACGGGGCAAAGCCTTCTGTCGCGACAACTTATTTGGGCCGTTATTGCGGTGGCGGCCATGTTCGCGGTTACGGTGCCCGACTATCGCGTTTTGTGTCGTTGGAGCTACATAATTTTTCTCTTCGCGATCTTTCTATTGGTAGCCGTATATTTTTTTCCGCCGATTAACGCCGCGCGGAGATGGATCCGCATCGGTCCATTGGGATTGCAGCCTTCGGAGTTCGCCAAGGTAGCGTATGTATTGGCCTTGTCGCGATATTTGATGTATCGCGAAAATTATCGCCGGCTGCGTGGTTTGTTTTTCCCGCTTATGATAACGCTTGGGCCGGTGTTGTTAATCCTTCGCGAGCCCGACTTGGGCACGGCCTTGGTCTTTTTCCCGGTTCTGTTTGTCATGCTCTTCGTGGCCGGCGCGCGACGCCGCGATTTGTTTTTGGTTGCCGCCGCGGGCTTGCTCCTGCTGCCTTTTCTGTGGTCG
>JAFGTN010000129.1 GCA_016934075.1 Pirellulales bacterium | reverse complement strand
CGTCGTCTGGCAGCTCGCCTTCGGGCAGTACGCGTGGAGCGGCTGACCATGTCGGCACGGCCACTACCAAGAGCAAGTATAATGTACAGGCCGTCGAAAATATCGAAAAAACGCCCCTATGCGATAAACCAACTGTCATGGCCATGGTTCCTCTTTTTGAAATAAAAATACGGTTTACCTGGACGGTTTCAATGCCGATCATCATAATACGCCACGGGCGACGGTGGCGTCAACCACTAGGGAGGGGCCGGGTGCTTGCGAAATTGCGGCAGTGCGGTAGGATATGCAGTAGTATGTAGCGTGCGTTCGCAACGCACCAGGAGGCGGTCGAAGAATAACTTGTGGTGCAGGCTTCCAGCCTGCCTTGCACAGCCAGAGTGGCCGCACCAGAATCGGAAAGTGATTTATTGGTCGTTCCCAAGAGCATTCCCATGGTGCGTCGCGGACGCACCCTACTATAAACCGGAAACTTGAAACATGCATGACTCGCCAAAGGTAGTTTACGCCGCCAAGAACGTGCAGCAGGCATATCTGCTCAAAAACACCTTGGAAGAGGCCGGCATTCGTGCCGTGGTAACCAATGCAACGTTGGCGAGCGGCTCTGGAGTGGATTATGTGGGCTGGAACACGCTGGCCAGGGTGGCCGTCGATGAGCCCGATTATGATATCGCACGCCAAATAGCTTTGGACTATGATCGTTCGGGCGTCGAGATCGCTCTGCGGCATGAACAGGAAGAGCCGTACGAACTGGGAGACGACGAAGGCCACGTCTTGCACGAATGGCCCCGTTGTCCGCAATGCGGCGCCAAGCGGATCACAAGATGTCCTGTCTGCAAAACGACAGGCACCGATTTCCCCGAGTCCGACAGTGAGTTCATCTGGGGAATGGGACTGGCCGAGGTCGGCGGCGATGAAAAGGGACATGGCGCGGACAGATGCCAGTGTGGGTCGGATGGATCCTGCTCAACACAACAGCCGTCGGCCAGGTCGGAAGAGGAAAGCCCGGAACCGCCTCTCGACGATCAGCCTGAAAGGATCGTCTTGATGTGTCCCACTTGTGACGAACCGTTTTTACCGGAGTTCCCGCGAGATTGCCCCATGTGCGATCACCGCTTCGATGACGGCTATGAGGTCGAGTTGCATGATGTTCCACCGGAACAGATCGGCAGCCGTGTGATTGCGCTGATGGTGGTATTGGCCGTTGTGCTCGTTGGGCTGGTGGGATATTTTATGTGGGTGGTGTAGGTTTATCCACCGAACTCGGGCCGGCGTCTTCCCAATTGATTTTGCAGGCGTTGCACGATAGAGCTGTGCATCTGGCTGACGCGGCTTTCGGAGAGATGCAAGGTCGCGCCGATCTCCTTCATGGTCAGTTCTTCGTAGTAGTAGAGGATGATGATCAGTCGCTCATTGCGGTTCAGGCCCTTGGTTACCAGACGCATGAGGTCGTTTTGCTGCACGCGCCGAGTGGGGTCTTCGCCCTTCTTGTCTTCAAGGATGTCGATCTCTCGCACGTCCTTGTAGCTGTCGGTTTCGTACCATTTCTTGTTGAGGCTAATAAGATTGACGGCGTTGGCGTCAACGATCATTTTCTCGAGTTCGGGCACGGATATCTGCAACTCTTCGGCCAACTCTACTTCATTGGGATGACGTCCCAGACGGGTTTCGAGGTTCTTGATGGCGGCGTTGAGCTTGCTGGCCTTGGAACGAACCAGGCGCGGCACCCAGTCCATGGTACGAAGTTCGTCGAGCATGGCACCGCGAATACGCGGCACGCAATACGTCTCGAATTTGACACCCCGCGAAAGGTCGAAGGCATCGATAGCGTCCATCAAACCGAAGATGCCGGCGGAGATCAGGTCGTCTAGTTCAACGCCCTCGGGCAGACGGGCCCAAATTCGTTCGCCATTGTATTTGACCAGCGGCAGATATGTCTCAACCAAGCGGTTGCGCAACTCTTGGTCGGTCATGTCCTGCTTGAACGCAGCCCAAAGTTCCTTGATGTCTTCAGGTGCTGTAGTGGTTGCCATGCAATCCTCCGTGATTGTGCCTTAGGCGACATCCGTCTATCTATATTCTCAAGTTATTCGTATTTAGCGGCTAGTACGCCGTTTTGTTTTATTACCAGTCTCGATATACCTAGTTCTTGCCATCTGCCATCTGCCCTCTGTGTTCTTCGCTCTCGCTCGATTCCAATTCCACCAATACCCGTTCTCTAACCGATTGTTCGACGATCCAACCGGCCAAGGCACCCACGACCGCCCCGATACAAGCGAAAACCAACAGGCAAATCCAAGCGGTCATCACCACCATGGCCGCGGACGAGCCGTGCGTGAAGCCACGCATCAAGGCCGCCAACATTGCCAAAGGGCCGAGTATGCCGGCGTAGGTGTATGCCACTGTTTCAACCCGCTGAACAATAAACTCGATATAAAACGTGCCTTTTAGCGATGACTCCATTGCCATCGGTGGTCCTTATATCGACCGCTTGCCATTGCCGATTGAGCGAATTTTATGGTTTACCGAAAATATTCCTCCTGAGAAAATTTTACCGATCAGTAAAAATCGGGGGTTTAGGGAATACGAGCTCTGAAAGTTAACTCGCCTGGCGTACAAATACCTTATTTTTAGGGATCAACGATTCGACTAATCCAGCCAAAAGATCAACAGCCGACGAGTTGCAGACCGCTGGCTGAATAAATTTACCTTGACTGATTAACTCGGCCAGACTTGAGTCTCGTGACAGGTAGCCGGCGTTTTGCAGGCTAATACCGAGAAAACGTCGGCAAGATCTTTCCATGCGAGTGAATACGCTGATGGCCGTCTCGGCGTCTGGTGACATGTTCACCAGACAAAAAACGGGCATCGAAGTTTCCTTTACGGTCGAGTGCTTAACCGTTGCGTACGAATCCATGACAGCCGGTAGATCAGTGGTAGTTACGAGCAACACGGTATCAGCCTCGCGCCAGCGCTGCGTAGTGACGTGGTTTGCGCCATTACCGGCGTCGATTACAATTGCATCGAAGCGTTCACCCATTGCTTTAAGCGGCTGTGCCAACCGCGTGCGGAACTGTCCGGGAGTTTCTTCTTCGTGCCCTGGCACGCGATTCCCCGTCCAGCCACCGGGCAGAACCCAAATACCGGCCGGGCCCGGCTGTATGGCTTCTCCCACACTTCGTCGGGCCGACAAGACGTCGGCCAATGTATATCGTTCTTCCAACCGGCATATCGAAGCCGCATCACCGCGATTCGCATCCGCATCGACCAAGAGCACTCGGCGGCCTGAGCGTGATGCCTCGATAGCAAGGCGCAAAGCGACAGTAGTAGTACCCACACCGTCGCGTCCGCCGCTGACTACCAGAAACCGCGGCCGACAGTGAGACGAGGTTTGCAGGCGCTCGGCTTCGCGGCGTACCAACTCTCTGAGTTCATTTGCTTGATCGATCATCTCTTTTCTCGCGCGATTCTATGCGAGCATGGCGGTTTCGCCCGCCAGGATTAGTTGCGCCAGCCGCGCGGCTTCGGCCGTTTCGATATCGTCGGGCACATTCTGCCCGTTGGTGAGGTAACTTAAAGGCAGATTACTGGATTGGAAGAGTGGTAGCAGGTTACCCAAGGCGGTTGATTCGTCCAACTTTGTAAGAATCAGTGATGTTGTTCCTACCGCGGCGAACTGCTGGGCAGTTTGCCGCAACGCCCTCGATCCGGCTCCGCTGCTGAGGACGAGGTGTACTTCATCGGCTCCGGCTTCGGTAAGGAAGGCCTTGAGTTCCTGGATTTTGATTTCGTCACGCGGACTGCGACCCGCCGTGTCCATGAGAATCAAGTCCAAGCCGGCCAGGCGATGCACGGCTTCGCGCATTTCGCGGGGCGTGGATACGACCTGCATGGGAAGGTCGATAATATCGGCATATGTCCGCAACTGCTCGACGGCGGCGATGCGGTAGGTATCGACAGTGATTAGCCCCACGCTCTGTCGCTTCTTGAGACGATAGTTCGCCGCCAGTTTAGCGATCGTGGTCGTCTTGCCCACGCCCGTGGGACCGACCAACGCCACCAGACGCTGATTCCCGGGAGTTACTTCGATCGGCCCCGAAACCTTGATGTACGACTCGACCAACCTCGCTATTCGCGCCTTGACCATCATAGAATCGGACAACTCGCCCTCGGGAATCTCTCGTTTAACCTGTTCGACCAGATTTCGGGCAAGCTGCTCATCTATATCGGCCTCGATCAAGTCTGTGAAGATCTTGAAAAGCGAGTCGGGAAGATCATGCTGGCGCGTGCCGTGCGATTGGCGGCACAGATCCTGTACCATCTGACGAAGATCGCTGAGCTGATCTTGAACATGACCATTGGGATATGTGCCGTTCATGTCCGTCGAGTGATTGGGATCGAACGAAAACATATGCGACGTGCCGCCCGTGTTCGCCGAAACGTTTCGGAAAGACGAGTTCTTGTGCAAGGGCATTTGCGTATCGAACGGGTGCAGTTCAGCCGAACGCGCGGTGAGAGCGTCCGCTTGTGAACTCGGAGGAGCGACTTGTGAATTCGACTCTTTCGGTCGTAGTGGCAAACGGCTGGGGACGTTGACACCGGCTGAAGCCGTGACCTCAATGCGACGTTTGCCCGACATAAGACCGAAGAATCGCCCGGTCTGCACTTCACGAGTGTGCAACACGGCCGCGTCCGGCCCCAAGTCGCTACGCACAAGCATCAAGGCCTCTTGCATGGACGAAGCACGATATGTTTTTACTTCCATTTCTATTTACCCGATATGTTTTATAAGGTGTCAGGTGTGAGATGCCAGCTATCAGTTATCAGTTGTCAGTTATCAGTTGTCAGACTTAAGACATAGGACTTAAGACTTCAGACTTCAGATTTTAACTTCGAACATTGTTCATCCCAATTCGTCATTCTGAATTCTCAATTCTTTCCTCATTCTGGTTTCGACATTCGACATTTCTGCCCTCTGCACTCTGCCCTCGGCCCTTTGCCCTCTCACTCACTTCAAATCCGCTATCATGGCCGCCGACTCGATCTTCGTATCGCGAGTAATCTCGTTGTAACTGAGCACGACCAGCTTGGGTAAGTACGAATTTGTCATCTGACGCACAGCAGGTCTGATCTGCGGGCTAACCAGCAGGATCGGCGAGCGGTCTGCAACTGTGAGTTTCTCGATTTCCTTGGCAATCAATTGGCATGTCGCCTCGACGGCTTGTGGCGACATACGGATAAACAGTCCACGTTCGCTGTGTTCGACACCCGCACGGATGCGGTCTTCCAGGGCCGGGTCCAAGGTAACTACGTACAGGCAGTTATCCTTGTCGCGGTACTGGGTGCAAATTGTGCGTGCCAGGCGGTGACGCACGTATTCGGTCAATAAGATCAAGTCTTTTGTACGCGTCGCATAATCGCCCAGCGTTTCCAGGATGACCGCCAACTGGCGGATTGGTACTTGCTCGCGCAGGAGCATCTGCAGGATCTGCTGGACCTCGGCCAGTTTCATCACATCGGGGATGAGTTCGCCAACTACGGCCGGCGAGGTCTGGCGGAGTTCATCGATCAGGTGTTTGGCCGCGTCACGGGTAAGGATCTCGTCGGCATAATCTCGCACCGTGGCGGTCAAATGCGTGGCTAGAACGCTGCCCGGCTCGACTACCGTGTAGCCGTAAAGCTCGGCCTGGTCGCGCGTCGCACCATCGATCCAAACCGCCGGCGTGCCGAAGGCCGGATCCTTGGTCCGCTCGCCCGGCACTTCGCCGGTGGTCATGCCCGAATCGATGGCCAAAAAACTATCCGGATAGACCGTGCCGGTAGCGACGGGCATGCCCGCGATTTTGATACGATACTGTGTTTGTTCGAGTTGGAAGCTGTCGCGTATGCGGACCTTGGGCAGAATAATGCCGGTTTCCGAGGCCACACGTTGCCGTACGCCCTGCACGCGTTCGAGCAGATCGCCGCCGCGTTTGGGATCGGCCAGCTTGATCAACCCCACACCCAGTTCGATCTCCATGGGATCGTTGACCAGATAGTCTTCGATACGCTCTTGTTGCGGCTTAGCGGCTTCGGCCTTCTTCCGTGCCTCGGCAGCCGCGGCCGACTCGGTGGTTTGCCGCGCGAGCATCATGGCCAGACCCACGCAACCGCCACCCAGCACCAACAGCGGCACCGTGGGCAGGGTCGTAAAAATCAACACCCCCAAAAACACTCCGGCAATGGCCAAGGCCTGTGGACGCGAGAAAAGCTGCCGCAAGAATTCATGCGGCAAGTTGACCTTGCGGCTGCTGCGGGTTACCAGAAGACCGGCGGCCAGAGAGATCAAGAAAGCAGGCACCTGACTAACCAAGCCGTCACCGATCGTGAGCCGCGTGAACAACCCTCCCGCCTCGCTAAAACTCATGCCCGCCTGAAAAACACCGATAAACAAACCGCCCACGATATTCACTATCGTGATGACAATGCCCGCAATGGCATCGCCGCGCACGAACTTACTGGCACCGTCCATGGACCCGAAGAAGTCTGCCTGCTCGGTAATTTCCTCTCGGCGGCGTTTCGCTTCGTGCTCGTCGATAATGCCCGCGTTGAGGTCGGCATCGATGGCCATCTGACGGCCCGGCATGCCGTCTAATGCAAATCGGGCCGCAACTTCTGAAATTCGCGTGGCCCCTTTGGTGATTACAATAAATTGTATAAGAACGACGATCGTAAATATAATCAGTCCCACTACAATATTATTGCCGGCCACGAACTCGCCGAAACTCTTCACCACGCCGCCGGCCGCCATCATTTTGTCGGTTTCTGCGCGTGTAAGAATAAGTCGCGTGGTAGCCACATTAAGCACCAACCGTGCCAGCGTGGTAGCCAACAGCAGCGAGGGAAAAATACTGAACTCCAGCGGTGTCTTAACGTAAATCGTTGTTAGAACGATAATTACAGCAACCGTAATATTGGCCGCCAAGAGCAAACTCATTATGCTGGACGGCAACGGAACCATAATTACCAATATACTGGCAATAATGCCAACCGGCAAAATGAGGTCCTGCAAGGCCCAGTTCGATTTGGCTCCAGGAGATACGACGGAAGCCATCCAACACTCCGCTGAGACGCTGTTAAGATAGGAAAGGTTTACTAAACGAAGAGACGAGGCGGAACACTAGCTAATCTGCCCGAAATTGTCCATAGCGGTTTGCCAAACCCGGTTCAGGTGTCGTACCAATCACCTACCCCCCTCCGAGAAGCTATTCATCGTAACTTTTGGGGATTTTTCTCAGAAAAACGTCCACTTTATCCGGCATGTGATGGTTCCAGGTCTGGGAAAAGAGATGCGGTCGTGATATGTTTTGTAGTGAGAACAGTTGAGCCCGGTTAACGGGGCCGGTAGCAAGCTATCGGTAAACCTCGGCTGAAGCTAATTACGGTGCGGCGCAGCGGTCGGACGGCTGTCGTTCGGCAACGCCGCAGAGACATTTTTTGAGGATTTGGACTCAATGGCTGAAGGTACTATCAAGCGGCTGACGGACAAGGGATTCGGTTTTATCGACACTGGCACCGGTAAGGACATGTTTTTTCACTTGTCGAGCCTGGACGGAGTTAGCTACGACGAGCTACGCGAAGGTCAGCGTGTGACCTATACCGAGGGTAGCGGGCCCAAGGGACCAAGAGCCGAGAACGTTAAATTGGCCGAATAGCCAAAACGACTCGCAGATGCAAAGAAGGCCGATGCTAAATGTCGGTCTTCTTTGTTTCTTGACAACTTTGCCTTGCCGTCGCTTATGCAGGATTTGCTAACAGCCCGTTGAAAACCGAATTATTCATGAACCATAATTGCGAGGCTTGTGTGCCACCATTGGCCATTGACGCTATACCTGAACATCCGGCAAAAACCCCCATATTAACAATATCAATTACATAACATCCCTCTTCAGATAGCAGCCATAAGCGAGTTGTGAGCAATTATTTTGGGAAAACACCCATATAATTCTTGAAGAAATGCCCACGGGGTATGGGAAAAGGGAGCCAGTCGTGGTATGTTTGTGGGTGCGATCAGTCTGGACCGGTAAGAATCCGGTAACGGTGCATGTATAAATCTGTGTTCTCGGCTGAAGCTATCACGGTGCGGCGCAGCGGCCGGACGGCTGTCGTTTGGCAACGCCGCAAAGAATTTTTTTTGAGGATTTGATCTCAATGGCAGAAGGTACAATCAAGCGGCTGACGGACAAGGGTTTCGGATTTATCGACACCGGCACAAGTCAGGACATGTTTTTTCACTCGTCTAGTCTCGACGGCGTCAGCTATGACGAGCTACGCGAAGGTCAACGCGTGAGCTACACCGAGGGTCGTGGACCCAAGGGACCAAGAGCCGAGAACGTTAAATTGGCAGATTAGCCAGAACGACTCGCAAAAACAATAAAGGCCGGCGCAAAAGCGTCGGCCTTTTTTGTTTCTTGGGAGTCTGCCCACCCGGCAAACACGGGTTAGTATGGCTCACAATATTTTCGGTCACCCTACCACCAGCACGAACAGCCGCTTCGGGCCGTGTACGCCAAGAATCAGGATTTTTTCGATATCGGCCGTGCGGCTGGGGCCCGTTATTACCACGAACTCTCCGCGACGGTCCGGATCGGCCGTTCGCTGGGCGATTTCCTTCCACGCGGCAGGCATGTGTTCGCGGAAATTTTCTGTCTTGGCAACCACTACGCAGTTCGGTGGCAGATAGCACATCATCCGTTCCTGCGGATTACGACATTCCACCACACAACTGCCCGTGTCGGCCAGCAGATAGTCTGCCGAGACCAACCCCAATTCGATCTTTTCCATGGTGGGTGGATCCCAACCTTCCGGATTACCTTGAGGCATGTCGATATCGGTCGGCGCCCAAGCGACGGTTTCGGCTCCCAAGGCTGATGTCAACTCCCTCGCAAGCGGCCGATCCACGGCGGCGATAGCCTTGCAACCGACATCCTGCATGATTGTCCGCAGTTGTTCTTGAGCTTCGCCGGTCGATCCGCAACGAAAAAACTCGCCTTCAATGACGGCGATCTCGTCGGCGAAACGTTTGGTCATGGAATCCGTATCCGGCGCGGTATCCGGCCAAATTTCCGGCGGTGGGGGCAATTCGACATTGGGACGGTCCGACAAGGCGTTTCTAATGCGGCTTAATACTGTGTCGCGGCTATTCATGGTTTACTCGAGATCTATTTCTGTTTTGTTTGTGTCTTTTTCCAGCGGTCGCGGAATGCGGGGCCCGAGGCTTTGGGAATTTCTCGCCCGCGTGTCCAGGCACCCATTTGCAGTGGATGCCAGGGCAGGAACTTGGCCAATGACGAACCAATACGGACGGCTTTCATGGTCAGTCTATAACGCAACGGTCCGCCCATGGCGAATGCCCAACCCTTCCACATCAGACCTTCGGCCATTTTGGCAAACGAGCCGGATTCGTTCACAACCCGCTTCCGCAAATGTACCAATTGATGCGGTATATCGATTTTCACGGGACAAGCCTCGGAACAGGCACCGCACAGCGACGAGGCGAAGGGAAGCTTGCCGGCCTTTTCCATGCCCAACAGTTGTGTGGTGATGATCGAGCCGATCGGTCCCGGGTAGACCCAGCCGTAGGCCCAACCGCCTACCCGCTGATATACAGGGCAATTGTTCAAGCAAGCACCGCAGCGCAGGCAACCCAGCGAAGTGCGAGTAGCCGGGTCGGCCAGGTCGTTGGTTCGCCCGTTATCTAGAATAACCAGGTACATCTTTCGCCCCGGCGAGGCACCGTGGATCAGATGTGTGTAAGTGGTCAGCTTCTGCCCTGTGCCGCTACGACCCAGTAAGTGAAAGAAAACGGGCAGATATTCGATGCTCGGAATGATCTTCTCAATCCCCATCAAAGCCAAGTGCACCGATGGTGCCGAGGTCGACAGACCGGCGTTACCCTCATTTTCGATAATGGCGATAGTGCCCGTGTCGGCAATGGCAAAGTTCACTCCAGAGATACCCATGTCGGCCTGGATGTATTCCTCGCGCAAGTGCCGCCGGGCGATATCCGTAAGTTTCTGATGTTCGGCCGTGTAGGGCTCGTCGAGTTTGTCGGCAAAGAGCTTGCCGCAATCATCGGCCGAAAGATGTATCGCCGGGGTGACGATATGCGAAGGGCGCTCATCGGCCAGTTGCACCAGATATTCACCCAGGTCTGTCTCGACCGCGCGGATCCCCTCGTCGGCCAAGGCGTGGTTCAACGCCATTTCCTCGCTGACCATCGTCTTCGACTTGACGATATTCTTGACATTGTGCTTCTTGGCGATATCGATCACCAGCCGGTTGGCCTCTTCGGCGTCTTTGGCGTAAAGTACCTCGACGCCGCGGGCGGAAATATTTTTTTCGAACTCAACCAGAAGTTTGTCGAGGTTGGAGATCGCATACAGTTTCACGGCGGCAGCCGCCTCGCGCCAATCCTGCCAGCCGGGAATCTGGGCCGAAAGCTCGTTGACTTTTTTGGCCGACCGCGCGGCCGACTCGCCTAGGGCCTGGTGATCACCCGGCTCGGCCAGTTCGGCCGTCTTGGCCTTGAAAAACTCCGCGCCGCAATGTCGCTTGCCGTGGGAGCGTGTTTGCTGTTCGTTTGTTGAAGACATATTATATTCGTTACTTTTCGTTGGCTACCAGGATCTCGACAATATGTTTGCTTTGGATATGCTTGGCACGCGGGTCGCGACGCATGATGCCGTCGATATGCATCAAGCAACTCGAATCGGGCGAAACCAAAACGTCGGCACCGCTGGCGACCACATTATCAACCTTGGTGCGGCCCATTGAGAGAGACGTGCCCGGCATCTTTACGCTGAATGTGCCGCCGAAACCGCAACACTCTTCCATGTCGGGCAAGGGGCAATACTCCAAGCCGCGAACACTTTCGAGCAACTTGTGGCAGGGATCGACCACGCCCAACTCGCGCCGCGTGTGGCAGCCGATGTGCATAGTCACCTTGTGAGGATAGCTCGCGCCCGTGTCGGTAACACCCAGCACATTCACCAGAAACTCGGTGATCTCGCATGTGCGGTTGCCGATCTCGGCAATCCGCGGATCGGGATCCACCTGGCCGAAAAACACCCGGGCCATGCACGTGCAGGAACCGCTGGGACCAACGATCCATCTATAGGGCTCGAAGGCGTCGCAGAACTGTCGCACCACTTTACGAGCTTCATCCCAATAACCCGAGTTAAAGGCCGGTTGGCCGCAACAGGTTTGTTTTTCCGGGAATACTACCGGAATGTCCTGGCGGCGGAGCAACTCGGCCGTGGCTTCGGCGGCTTCGGGAAAGAATTGGTCAACGTAGCATGGTACGAACAGTGCCACCTGCTCGCCCGGCTCGTACTTGGGATACTCCCACGCGGCGGGCGAGCGACGTATTTGCTTTATCATTGGTTTTGTTTGGTAAGAGAAAATAATTACCGTGATGCCATACTAATCCGAAACACAAGCGAAAGACCGTGCAAGCAATAGTACAATCCATCAGCCCATCGCTTTTGCTTCGGGTTGGTATTTCATTCTCAGTGACTTGATTTGAGTGGTTCAGATTATATTTTATGCTTTATAGCCGCTTTTTCTTAAATTCACCACCCCCCCGAGTTTATTTATGAATCTAAACACCGTCCCGAGAGGGGGTATGCCACGTTACTTGTCCGAACTTCCGATCCGTGATAGCTTGTCGCCCATGAATATAACAAAAAACAGAGTGCCCCGCTTCCAGGGAGTCGTTTTTGACATGGACGGAGTTCTATGCGATTCCGAGCCATTTATCTGTGAAGCCGCAATGCGAATGTTCGCACAGCGTTACAACGTCACAGTCGAAGCGGACGATTTCCTTCCATTTGTCGGTCAAGGCGAGAACCGCTATATCGGTGGGGTCGCCGAAAAGTACGGGATTGAATTGGACATCGAGGCCGATAAAAATCTTACTTACGAGATCTATTTGCAAATCATACGCGACCGCTTGGACCCATTGCCGGGCGTGCTCGAATTTGTGCAAAACTGTCGCGAGTTGGGCATGAAAGCCGCCGTGGCTACTAGCGCCGACGAAATGAAAATGGTTGGCAACCTCCGCGAAATCGGCTTGGATCAGAAGACCTTCGATGTTTGCGTGAACGGCCTGGACGTGGAGCACAAAAAACCCGACCCGGAAATATTCCTCTTGGCCATCGAGCGACTGGGGCTTGAGCCTGAGCAATGCCTTGTAGTCGAAGACGCGCCCAGTGGTATCATCGCCGGCAAGACCGCCGGCGCCATGTGCCTGGGACTGACAACCAGTTTCAATGATGAACAATTGCGGCAAGCCGGAGCCGATTGGACGGCCGCGAATTTGGCGGACGAGACACTCGTAGATGTGATACTGGATGGTTAGAGGGCGAATGGCAGGAATTAAGAATGTCGAAATCGGAATGAGGAAAGAATTAAGAATTCGGAATGACGAAGTGGAGAGAACAATATTCAAAGTCCAAATCTGAAGTCTGAAGTCTGAAATCTGAAGTCCTATGTCTTAAGTCTGATAACTGATCACTGTCAACTGATAACTGGAAACAAAAAAAGCCCAAAGTCTCACACTTCAACACGAATCCCATAAACGATCTCCTGTAATGCCAAATGCCACCGAAATCCTCCTGGCCGACAATATGGGAAGCTTCCCCATGCTTATGGGCTGCTTTCTCTTCGCGTGGCTGTTTGCGTTGGGTGGATCGGTGGGTAGTTTCCTGAATGTGGTCATATACCGATTACCGGCCGGCATGAGCCTTATTCGTCCCGGATCTCATTGTCCGACGTGCGAAGCGTCCATACGCTGGCACGACAACGTGCCGATATTCGGCTGGTTGATGCTGCGTGGGCGTTGTAGAGATTGCGGGTGCAAGATTTCCGCCCGCTATCCCATAGTGGAAGCACTCGTGGCTTCCATGTTTGTTGCCTTGGCTTGGGTGGAATTGTTTTGCGACGGAGCGAACCTGCCGCGGCAGACGATCGCTGTCGACAACGGTGTTGTATATTCCGGGATGACATTGGATCAGTTGTTGAGTATTTACTTCTACCACCTGTTTTTGCTGTGTACGCTTCTAGCGGCCGCATTGATCGACTTGGACGAGAAACGGGTGCCACTGGGATTAGCGCTACCTGCCACCGTGGTTGGTTTGTTGTGTCCGATCGTCTGGCCGCATCTACATCCCATGCAGGCTTTTCTGGGGCTCGACGGCTGGCCGGATACCCTGGCCACCAGCTTAGCCGGATTGGGAGCGGGACTGTTGCTGGGATTAATGATGAGGCTAATCGTACCGGAATTACAACGCAACGGCGCGCCAGTGGCTACAACGAGCATCGGTATATTTCTAGGCTGGCAAGCAGCCGTCATTTTATGCGTGCCGCTGATAGCCATTCTCCTCTTCGAGTCGCTATTGCGACAGCTTTGGCCGCGCACACGTTTCTTCCCGGCCACTGCCTGGCTGGCCGTAGCGGCATTTATTTGGATATTGTTTTGGAGAGATTTGATCGCGGTGTGTAATTTTTAACTGAACTTATGCAAAATTGCGAGTCAAGGGCACATGTAAAAGAAAGCTTTGCGAAGCGAAAGTTTCTTTTACATTGTCTTGACCGACACTAATTCATTGACAGATAACAAGCTAACATCTCTGCGGCACTTAGATGTAAATTACCGGCTGCGCCGCCAATTTATATCTAAGTGCCCTTGACTCGCAATTTTGCAAAAGTCCAGTTTTAATGTATTAGATTCAAATAACAAAAGGATACAACCATGTGGCTGAAAAACCGTTTTGTTCAGAGTCTTGGCGGTGGGCGAATGGAGCGTTTTGGTTTGGACCTTTGGTCGCGCCTGCAGCTTGCGAGTTTAGGTTCACGAAAAGATCCAGCCGTAATGGAACTGCTTTGGGACATCCGACGTGGAAAGCGTTCTTTATTAAGCGCTTTTGAGCAATATCTGATTTACTCGGTTGCCCGCTCGCAAAGCAAGATGCCCGGTGCTATGGCCGAGGTAGGCGTATTCCGCGGCGGTTCGGCCAAGTTGATCTGCGAAGTCAAGGGCGACAAGCCCTTCCACCTGTTTGACACCTACGAAGGACTCCCGCCCTCATCGGAAGCCGACCGTGGTATCCACAAAGAACATCAATACACCTGCAGCCTCGAAGAAATTCAGGAATATTTAAGCGGTTATGAAAATCTGCATTTCCATAAGGGGATTTTTCCCGACTCGGCCGCCGATGTCCCTGAACAAACCTATTGCTTCGCTCATTTTGACGTTGATCTCTACGAAGGCACCAAGGGTTGCCTGGAGTATTTCTATCCCCGCATGGAGCGCGGAGGTGTTATGATCTCTCACGATTACGGCATCCTGGCCGGTGTGGAGAAAGCCTTTCAAGAGTTCTTTGAAGATAAGCCCGAAGAGATCATCGACCAGCCGACCACGCAGTGTATGATCATCAAGCTGTAGATTGAGGGAACGTGAATTATTAATTGGACTTTTGCAAAATTGCGAGTCAAGGGCACTTCGATATAAATTGGCGGCGCAGCCGGCAAATTATATCTAAACGTCGCAGAGATGTTAACTTGTTATCTGTCAATGAATTAGTGTCAATCAAGACAATGTAAAAGAAACCTTCGCTTCGCAAAGCTTTCTTT
>JAFGTN010000128.1 GCA_016934075.1 Pirellulales bacterium | reverse complement strand
TGCTGACGGAAGTATATTCTGTCAAGGCTCCTCGGATATTCTATGGTCCGAGGAGCTTCTTTTTCATACTTTTGTTAGCCCATGCCTAAAAAACCTTCGTGCGGAGCACGACAATACCATTTTGCACACTAAATTCCGTGAAGGACCGATTTTTATTTTATTAGCACACTTTGACTGTTTGAGTATCGCAACATGCCGTTTGTAGTACCGCCTTTAGGCGGCAAACGGTTTACCAAGATGGTTCGGGATTTCCATATTCTGCCTTAAGGCCAAAGAAGAAAAAGCCGCTATGTATTATGTTCACTACGCGTATTGCCCAAAATGTGCGAAAGAAAAAGGGCATAATTACATAATTCTTTTCGCGCAGTTGTAACGACAGAGTTGACAGGGTCGCAGCTAACTACATTGACTTCAGAAACGACGCGATCTGTAGCTTCGCGTCAAACGCTATGTTATCACGCGATTAGGTGGCGTCCCAGTAATCTGGATTCGCAATCGTTTGCTCCATCAGGGATTCTGACAGGTGAGGCAAGTCAGGCAAATCGTGTGATCGAAATAACCCATCAAATTTTACGGGGCCATGCTTAGCAGGTAAAGCGTGTCCATCGAAAAAGACATACCGTTCCCCTTCAGTGATCGTTGCAAGAATCGGTTGAATCAAATCCAGCCAATCTTGTGGTGTGACAAGTAGCGTGTTTTCAACCATTTCACCAGATTGGGAAATGGATTTTTGTATGCGTGGAGTTCGTTTGCATGCGAGTTGTTGAAGGGTGCCACGAATGCGGGTGCATTTGGCGAATATGAACGCTCGAGAGCATTTGGAGCAAGTCCAAAGCCATCCGGTACCGTCAGCCGGAAACGTGTCCTTGTTATGCCAGGTAGCGTCAACTATTCCTGTCCGGCAATCGCACCACCACGAACCCTCGGGGTCGTCAGCGACTAGCCACAAATACTTGGAAAACCATCCCATCGCATTCTATCAAGCATGATAACAATAATTCCACGGCTCTGCGCCGTATAGGTCTTGACAAGCGTGGGCTATATTGTATGCAGGCGTATAGAAATCCACTCCCACAGCCCACCGCCTGGTGAAAATCTTGTCATGGCGTAACTTATCGCAAATTAATCGGAATTGCAAGCGATTGCAAAGACGACGCTGCGCCGTATAGCGTCCAGGTTTCATGCGATACACGGCCGAATCCGAGTTGCTGAGGCATTAGTTTGTAGCCGGATTCGCAAGAATTCGGATGTTGTTCGCCTTCATGTCGAATAGTCCGAATTCTTGCGAATTCGGCTACTACTTGTTTCAAGCTTCTGTAGGGTGCAATTGATTGTTGTCCGCCCTTTATTCGGTGCATCCAAGCATCAGAAGGATCGGCGCTCCCCGATCTTCGTGGCTGATGGCAAGGAACAGACCCTGGTTTCCAGTGTTCCAAATGTTGAACACCTCGATCCCCGTGAGCGGAATAGATTCATCGTCATCTGTGCCCGAATGCGACGGGTCGCCGTACTCGGCGGTGAGCACACGCGTTGCTGCGTCGAAGTCTTTCCTGAAATCTTGATGGAGCAAGTCGACGGCGTCATCGTCGTGTTCGTCACCGTCCATTTCGAATTCGTGCATGCGTAGCGCATCCATAGCCCCGTCGCCGGCTTCGAGAAACTCGGCCGCTTGCTGAAGTACGGTTGATTCGTCAATTGCCATTGCGTGGAATCCTGTTTGGAGTTTACCAAACAAAAGGAATCAGTCGGTACGGTGTTTGCTCTGTATACTGCAAGTATCCTTCGAGTTCTTTGATAAGTATCCTATCTTCGCGAGCAGTACGCCATACGAACAGAACAACAATCAGGCATGCTGGAATGATTGACCATACTGAGCCAAGCATCAAGGGACCGGCTAGAGTACCGAGGATTCCCGCGAGGTAACCCGGGTGCCGAACAATTTTATAGGGGCCTGTGGTAACGACGCGATGATTTCGGTCCGTTTGAATTCGTACAAACTGCTCGAAGTGTTCATTCTCAACCATGGCCCAAATTCCGATGATCATTGTGGGAGCGAGGCACACCAGAAAGCCGGTTAAAACCAACTCGCAAAAAAAGCTCACACCAATTGTCGCCCATCCGCGTGCCCACTCCCATGATCCGCCAGCGCTAAAAAGGCAGACAGCGAAAAGAGCCAGCAGCCCGAATCGCTGTATGATGTATCGGAAACCTTGGAATGTAATACGTTTGGGCATGGTGGTTTCTTTGAACGACAATTCTCTGCTCTTTTATTCTCCTGCGATGTCAGCGTTCGGCTGGTTGCTAGAATCGCTTGCGCTGGCTGACGAGCAGCCAGTGGTACCCGCGCGGATGTTGTGGTAGCGGTTTAGACTATAGAACAACTTTCCATCTTCAATAAGGGTTGAACAATCATACGGATAGTACATCGGCTGAAACGATCTTGTTATGCCTCGTCTTCGTGTCTAATTTCTATTGCTTTGCACACTTCATCTATTGGAACGCCCTCGGACAGACATTCTCGCAAGTTGTCGAGAAAGTCTATTGGATTAAGCAGCTTTGACACGACTAACCGCCGGGATTTCTCAAATCCCGCGAAGTAATCCTCTGGCGGCACAGGCGTTGACCGAATAGAATTGTACAAAATGTCTGTTATCTGACGCGCTTGTGCGTCGTCTTCTGGTTGAAATGATTGGAAGAAGTCCGCCACAAAAATGGCCACCGTGTTGATGTCACACTTGGTTATGACGGAAAGTGATTCGGTTGCGCTCAATGCAGATGAAAAAAGGTCAATTGGTAGATCGCGAAACGCGAATGTCCGGATGATGTCGGCACGTTCAATCGGACCAAGCATGGACAAGTCTGTTTTTGACCCGATATCCTTGAGTCGTTTTTCCGTTTCTTTCAGTCGTGGGCCGGAACCGACCAGTTTCAACGCGGCTTGTCGGTAGATATCCTCGTTCTTCGCAGCAATCTTGATGCTAGCGATCAGTAAAGCGAATAATGCAAAGCCTATCCATGCGATGGAGAACGCAACATACCTTTCGGTAGTCCATTCGTAAGCAAAGACCGATAGCAGCCCGCCCACCAATGAAAGAAGCGCCTCTCCGAAGTTGCCGCGGAACGCGAAGATTGATAACGATAAGATGAGCACGAGGATCACTGCGGATCCAGTCATTAACGGGGTCCATGTTACGGTAAGCCAAACCAAAAGCAACGACAATGCTGCAAGTACCACGACAGCCAGTGGCGCCAACTCATAGGCGGCCCTGAGCGTTGAGCCGAGAGACTTTATCGCATCAGTCAGTGACTGGTCTATGCCCTGCTTGCTTTTAGTGGTCAAGAGGTTGGTCCTTGTACGAGAGGTATAATATAATTCTACGTCTCCGCGCCGTATATGTCTTGGCAGACCTGGGCTATATTGTGTGCAGGCGTACAGCAATCTGCTCCCGAAGCCCACCGCCTATTGAAAATCTCTTCATAGCAATAACTTATCGCAAAACAATCGGAATTGCAAGTGATTGCATAGAGAGGGGTGTAGTAACGGATTTCCGGCGATTATGTAGGGTGCGTGCTTTTCGTTCGGTGCGTGCAAGCACATACCCTACAGATCTATATTTGTGCAGGCGTATCGCGTCCACGTTTCGGCCGTCACTTTCTTTTCTCTTTGCGGGGTGTAAGCTGGGAATGGGAAAAGGTATGCTTCTCGAGTTCCTCTCCTTCCTCGTTGATTAGGCGAAATGTCACTTCAGGATCCGGCCGGCTCATATTGAAGGTGAACTCGCCAAACGCTTTCAAACCGCCGCCGTATCCGAAGATCTGTGTCGATTTGTCGCGGGCAAAGGGGCCCGGACCGGGGACGCCGCCGAGGGCGGCGACTTCGAACTCGTGCAGTGCGAAACCTGATGGCCGTTCGATTTTGAAGCCGCGCGCGCCGTGCCGATCGCCACTCAGAAGCAGCACACCGCCGATCTGATTCTCTTCGATGAATTTGAAGATCTCCTCGCGGCCCGGAATGTCCCAACTGCCCCAGGAATCCTTTGCCTTGGACATGAAGTCACTCCACATGGTTCCGCTGGTCAGTATGATGAAGCGGGCCGTGGATGCCTTTAGGGTTTTGAGAAGCCATTGCATCTGCGCATCACCAAGGTAGGAACCGCGCTGGTTGCGTTTGGGCCAGTTGCGGCAGGAGCGGGTGTCGAGCATGATGATTTCAATATCGCCAATGACTGTGTTGAAATAGATCCCGCGGTCTTCCACGACCGTTTGCGGATTGGCCCAGTTTTCTTGCCAGAGCTTTCGCAGTACGTTGCGCTGCTTGTCGTTAATCTGGCCTTTCTGAAGACCCGATTTATCGTTGTTCAGGTAGTCGTGATCGTCC
>JAFGTN010000127.1 GCA_016934075.1 Pirellulales bacterium | reverse complement strand
TCGACTGCGACTGCCAGCGGGTCGCCTTCGCGCATCCAGCGCGGCCAGTTCGGCTCGCAGCCCATGAACCGTTCGGCCACATCGCTGTGATACCAGGCCTTCGAGCCGATGCGGATGACGTGTACGTAAACGTCGGTCGAGCCTCGCAACTGGTTGAGCTTCATCTCGTTGCGAATGTGCTCGGTCAGTGTCAAGGATTCCGGTTCGTAGGCAGCAGGCGTGACCGGCTCGACATAGCCGGCAAATGGACGACCTTTTTCGCGAGCCACAAGGCGTAATTCACAGTGTGCGGCGATCTCCTCTTTGCTCATGGGCACCATGCGTATGTAACGGATGGAGACGTCGTGCCAGTCTCTGGCTCCGCCGGGCGATATGCAGATGTCTTGCCCCGTCATGTCGGTTTCGCAGATTTTCGACTCACGAAACAAGCGGTTTTCTTTTTTTTGGCTGCTCTTGTTGTAATAGTTGGGCACCTCGAACCGCGCGTTAATGCCCGATAGCCATACGCGACATGTCGAATAAGTCTCCATGCCCAGATAAACGCGATACCAACCCTTCAGCCCCGGTTTCAATACGAGTGCGACAGGATGCTTCTTCACATTGTCGTCGATTTTGCAGTGGGTGGATTTCGTATCAGTGCCCTTCAAGCCGGCAGCAGCAAAATCCCACGGTCCCGGTAGCTTTCCACCACACATTTGCTCGGTATTTTTTGCATCGATCACTATGATGTCTTTCGCGGCCGACAGATCAAGATTTTTTTGCAGAATAGTCTTGGCGTCGTCGTTAGCCGTTCTCAGGCGAAACTGAACGTTGCCGGCCGGTCGTGGGATGTCGAAAAAGTAGTTCCAAACGCACGGTGTCGATCCAGCGGGGATCATGCCTGTTTTGGTCGAGTGATTCCAGTCGGCAATATTGCTGGCCCGTCGCTGGTCGATAGACGCACCCAGGTAAATCGTGGCCGGGTGCCAGCTCTTCCCGTCAATGGAATATTCGGCCACGAGCGTTTCGGCTCGCTCGCCGGTAATCTCCACCAATCTATCGGGACGTTTTGCGACGTCTTGGATAACGAGTGAATTTCCCGTTGATTCCGCGCGAGTGACTAGTGGAATCGCACTCGCCAAAACCACCAACGCAATAATTCTTGTCGCGCGTATCATGTTATTCTTCCGGGAAAATACCGCTGGACAAGCCAGCCACCCAATCGCGTAAGTTATTTATCGGACGCCCTTAAAACGAATCGCGTAAAGATCGGCGTCCTTGAGCTCGAATCGCAGATGGATGGGGCGCCCGGTCAGCGAGCCTAAATCTTGCTTTCCTTTCCAGGAAACGGCTCGTTCGATCTCGTTGCCGATAACTTCGTCGGAATCGGCCAGCGTGAAGCCGGGAATGGATTTGTGTTCGGCGTCTTGAATTTCCACGCGGATGCCGCCCGCGGCAGAGGTGGAAAAATTCAGTAGTAGACGGTTACCACTGAAAGTAAAAGGTTTGGTGATCATTTCACCGCCGGAGTACGGACCGCGAACCGAGGCAAATCCGTCCAGGCGCATGGAGAATCTGCGCAAGTGCACGGTGGGTTGCGCATAGTCGCACACTACATAAATTGACATTTCATTCTCGCCCGTTTGGACCAGATTCAAGCCCGGCATGTTAGTCCGCGAAACCCAGTTCCTCCAGCCGATTCCGGGGCGAATAAACGACTCGAGAAAGGTGCGGTCATAGATGTTACCGCCCCGCGAGGTCATTAGGATCCCGTCGGAACAATCTTTCGCGTATCTGGGGTGCACGTTGACGGCCTCGGCCTGCTGTTTGGTAAGAACTCGCCTACCTGGCATGAAACGGAAGGGAGTGGCGATGTAAATGTGCGGGGCACGGAAATAGGGGTGTGTCGCATTGGTATAGATGTGCTCGGCGGGTGCCGCCTTGCCGCCATGGCGGAATTTCATCTCCACCGGTTCGCTCCAGTTGATGAAATCGTCGCTGGTGGCTCTTGAAACCCAACGCACTTTGTTTTTAAACGTGCGGAAGTAGCAAAGATATTTGCCTTCGTGATCCGACCAGAAGGCCACGTTTTGCGAGTCGAAGGCGCCTTTGGTGATAATGGGTTTATTGCCCAGCTTTTTCCAGTGAATACCGTCGGCCGAAGCAAATGCCCACGGACCGCCGGATCCGGATACTCCGGCGATTGCCTTGAAACGCCGTTGCGGATTGGCACCGGGGTGGGTATCCAGAAACGGTGTGAAGTTGTGCGAAAACGGCGGATCGTTGGCGTAAACGCAGTTGTTTTTTCGGGTACCTTTTACCTCGAATAATCCCAGGTCGGGTTTGGTCCAATGGATACCGTCAGCCGAGTCGGCATAGCAGGTAGACTCCACATTGCTGCCGTCTCCCGTTTCCGACATGCCGCGATAGTAGAGCATGTACTTAACGCCATCTTTGATCACCGTGGGGCAACCGGCAAAGGGAAACTCCCAGGGGCGGTCGCATTTGAGAACAGAGCCTTTGTCTTGGGGATGGTGAAGGACGAGACGGGTGTTTTTCAGTTGGTCTATCAGATAATGATCGACAAAAAGCTCGCGACGGGATCCTAATTCCAGGCATGCCTTGCCGTCGCTATCCAAATCCGAGGCGAGCAGAATGTCAACAGAGATGAAGGTTGCCCCAAGCGCAAGACTTAAACCGATGAGGAAATGAAGCATTCGATGTTGAAGCATTGTGAAGACCTTTCTTGCAAATAGAATCATATATGGATAGGAGTGGATTATTCCTGTCTCAGACTTCTCATCAGCGGCCAAGATATCACGATCCCGAAAGCCGCCAGACCGGTAAGCATGCCGAAGACCAGCACCGTGACCAATGTAAGCAGCAGGAATAGCCACGGCAAGCCCGCTTCACCGGAGATCAATTGCGGTATAACGGCCAGTATTGCGGCCATGATTCCGCAGCCGAGACCACCCAATAGCAAAACACAGTTTTCGTAAACCACCATGCGAGCCAGCAAGCTCCTGCGGAAGCCGACTGCTTGAAGCAGGGCCAGTTCGCCACGTCGTTCGATCATGTTTCGCATCAACACGGCCGCCAAGCCGAAGGTTCCCAACAGCAATCCCAGACCTCCCAGGCTTTGGAAGGTGGACAGATATGTGTTTTGCACTACTGCCAGCGAGGCCAGACGACCGCCCGTGGTTTCTACCGTTGCTCCGTAATCCTCCAGCACCCTTGACATGGCCGACCGCACGGTTGCCACGTTTTGCTCATACTTGTCATCTTTCGTTCCGTCAGTCTTCGGCATTTCTACAAGGAAAACACTATAGCCCGACGTATCGGGATATAGTCGCAGAAGGGCCGATTCGTCCATCAGGAGATCACCCTGGAAAAGGCTGGCGGCCAGCAAACCGGCTATTACGACGTCGACCGGTCGGCCTTGCTCGTCTTCGATTTGGAAGCTAGTGCCACGGCCTCCCACATGCATGGTGTATTTGGCCGTATTTCGTTCCAGCACCACCGGCACCCGGCCATCGTTCATTTTCCGCAGTGCTTGCCATGGATTGGTGGTATCTTTTGCGGTTTCATCTTTCGGTTTTTCAGCCCAGTTAAAGCCGCCACGCTCCATCAACTCGTCGGGCAGTCCCAGTAGTCGCGGTTGGCCGGGTCGATAGACATTGAGGCAACTGGCGTCGTCGCCGCCGTGCACGCGCAGGGAAAATATTTTGCATCGATCCAACAGCCGCAGTTCTTCCGCAGTGAATCCCAGGTTTTTTCTAGCCGACTTATTGCCCAAGTCGTGATAGACCGGCAGTTTGGTTTGCACGAAGAGCGAGAATCCGCCGTTTGCACTATGCAAGCTTGGTTTGAGATCGGTCGGGTCTATTCGAAAAGCGCCTACGGCCACGATCAAGAAAAAGGCCGCAGCCAAGAGTCCTATGGCCAGGGAACTTCTGCCCGGCCGCCGCGCGGCGCCCGCTACTGCCAATCGCGGAATATTGTCGTGTCCCGGAACCACCATTCGGCCGGCGCCGAAGCTTCGCAGCATTTTCCAGACGGCCCAGAGTAAAACTATAAGCAGGATCGATCCGGCGGCGAAAAATGCTCCGGCCTGGAATTCTTGGCCAACGCTGGCGAGGATGACCGTTACCGGAACTGCGATTACAATCAACGTGGCTACGGTTTTAGGTGAAAAGCCGCCGGCAGTTCGCTTGTGGCTTTCAAGGTTGACGGGCTCTCCGATCTGTCCTGCCAGAAGTCTACGTGGCCGTCGCAACTCTGTTCTACGCACCGTTAGCAGTACGGCAACCGACGCCACGATGGTTCCAGTCACCGCCCCCATCATCAGGCTGAGATAGGTCACATGCAGCCGCATGAACGGCACCACGATGGCCTTAACCCAAAGCGTATTCATACCGTCGATCATCAGCCCGGCGTACAACACACCGGCGGCCGAGCCCAGCACACCACCCACGCCGGCAACAACCAGCCCTTCTGCCAGAAACAGCCGTGTTATCAAACGTCGTCGGAATCCCAGAGCTGCTAAAATGCCGAGTTCCTGGGCACGGTTGTCGATCCCCAGTCGGAATAATAGAGCAACCAACAAAACGGCCGCGGCAACTATGAAAAAACTGAAACCGATAAACAGGCCCTCGAACGACGTGGCGCCTTGCGAAGCAGCCAAACCTTGTTTTTTCACGGGCTGGAATACGAAACCCATCGCCGCCGGGTTGAACTTCAGGCGTTTATTAATTATATCCGGAGCGGGATCGGCTTTTGCGGGCGTGGCACCTTGATTCGCTTTAGACGTAACTTGTATAGATGTAGTCTTTCCGAAACGACCGGCCCACAATCTTCGCCCCTGTGCCAGCGAGACGAAAGCCTTGGGCGTGGGGCCGTATTTTTCCCAATATCGCTCGTCTTCATCGCCGATGCGTTTGGCGTCGAAGGGGAAAGGCGGATCCCAGTCGGCCATGGTGGCTTCGTCAGTGATGCCTTCCACGCGGGGAACGAGATCGCGATCGTCCGCCGGTCCCTTCATGGCGGCCACGGCCACGAGTCGAAACTTTTTTGTTTCTTCCTGGTAATTGCCCGTGCTTGAATGTGGTTGGAAATAAGTAAGCTCGACCGTATCGCCGGGTTTTGCGTCCAGCCGTTCGGCCGTCCTTTGGTTCAGAACTATTTCGCCGTCTTTAAGCGGTGGAATGGGATTGCCTTTGGTGTCCAGGAGAACGTTGTCACCATCGCCCGCGGAATCGAAATCGATAGCCGCTACGGTTGAGTATGGCACTTTTTTCCCATTACTCGCAATCGTGTTGGCCAGATATGCGAGCACCGGGCGCAAGCGAAAATAGGCTAGTGATTCGTCGATGGCCCGTTCGGTGCCGGGCGAAATCAGCATACGGTCCGAGGTGATATTGCAATAACCCATCGGCGAGCGCTCGACACGTATCCCCAAGTCGATAGTATCGGGTTGTAGAAGTCGCTCGAGAGTAGCCGTACCGTCGGTGACCGGACTGGTGTTTCCGCTTTCCGATCCGTCGCCCGCTACCAGCATGGTATTAACCATCTCGGGCCGGTCGAGCTTGTCTTGCAGCCAGCCGAGAGAGACGAACGCGTTTTTGGGTTGGATTTGCGATGGGCGCAATTCGAAGCGAGCCGGGCCGTTGTGCGGGCCTTCGTCGGGGAGCACGGCACCTACCGTCATGCGGTGGCTTTGCATGGTGTCGCTCTTTCTGCCCAGCGTCGCATCGGCGGGGATCTCGCCGGGGCGGCGTATACGCAATACGATCGCGTCGCCGCTTGTCACGCCAAATTCTTCGGCCAGCTTGCTGCTGAGTGCCACCTTTCGACCCTCGGGCAAGTCGACTTCGGCACCGTCGAGCATAGACCATAGTCGTTCGTCACAGCCGATGATGTTGGCGCTAGTGGAAAGTGTCGGCCTTTTAGATTCTCTTTTTGCGGGATTGGAAAGCACACCGTGGATTGTGATGGATGGTGCGGTATCGGTGAAATATTTTTTGAATTCTGCGTTGTCGGCCGTTTCCTCGACAAGCTTTTCGCGGAAGAAACGGGGCGCAACCATTGCATAATCGATACTTCCCAAGCGATCGAGTGTGAGGTCGTGGAGGCTGCCGCGCATGGAATCGCCCACCAGAAACGCGCCGGTCAGTACGGCCGTGGCCACCACCACACCGCAGCATACGGCCAGGTGCATGCGCCAATGGTATTTCAGCGACGAGAGCAGCAGACGGGTGAATGTCATGATGACTCGTTCAGCCTCCCCTCGTCGAGTTCGAGTCGCCGGTCCATCAGGACGGCCAAACGCCGGCTGTGGGTAACTGTTATCAGTACGGCTTGCTCTTGGCGTTGCATTTCCAACAGCAATCGGCCAACGTCTTCGGCGGTAGTGCGGTCGAGGTTACCGGTGGGCTCGTCGGCCAGCAGGATCGATGGGCTATTGATCAGTGCACGGGCGATTGCCGTACGCTGCCGCTCGCCGCCCGAGAGTTCGCTGGGCAAATGATCCATGCGCTCGCCCAGGCCGACGCGTTCCAATAGCATTTTGGCCCGTTCGGCTTGTTCTGGCGACGTCCGTCCACCGGCCACGGTCGG
>JAFGTN010000126.1 GCA_016934075.1 Pirellulales bacterium | reverse complement strand
TGGTTACGGGCGCGACCAAAGCCACCGTGGTCGCAGTTACGCTGAATTGCGTGCCCATTCGCTCCACAATCACCGATCGATCGACCAACCAATCGATGGCGAAAAAGTAAACTCCCAGGAAAATCGCCCCGCAGCCCAAGCCCAGCCCGATGGCCGCCGGTAGATGGTTCCGCCAGTTAGCCGGTCGCAACACGTCGCCGATCACGCTGATCCCCCGCATGCGGCAATAAATCAACGGTGGCACCAGGAAAAGAATCTTATAGAGCGAATAGCCCACCACCCCGTCCAGTTTCAATGCCAACTGCGTAGCCACCATCACCAACGGCAGAACGACCAGTCCAGCCAATATCCACGTCTGGTTTGCTTCCGACGTGTGGATTGTCGTATTACGGTGGATCCGGGCTTCGAAATTGATTTTTCGGGCAATATCGGACATGTAATTTAGCTCGCAAAAATGTGGAACGTAACTGTAAGTTTCACAGCGGCAAATGTGCCTTGTCGTATTTCATGGGCGTAAACATAAGGCGGATATCACACGGTAAATGGTCCGAATTCTTGCAAATCTGGCTACAAATCGATTCCAACGACAATCGGCTTTCTCATTTGCTATTAGTTCGAGGCTCTTATAGAAGGAAAAAACGGGACTGTGGCATAGCGTCCACCCCGTGTGGGGGTATATCCTGTAAATAAAAATCACTAATGAGTTCTGCTTTAAACCATCTCATACACGCATTCCAACTTTCCTGGCACACAAGCTATCGCCCCCCTGTTGCTGTAAATATGTATCCCACTCGGAGGTTGCCGTGCTCTTCCGGCTCGATTAAACTAATAGGTTTGAGTGTGGGGGGTAATAATCATCCACACAATAATCTGTCCTAGTCGCGGGAAACCAAGAAAGGTTCTTTGAATGAATCACGTGTTGTTTGCCTTCGGCGGTGGTGAACTAGCCAATGGCAGCAGTAGATTGGAAATCGGCACAGTAGATCTGGCCATCATTGTTATTTATCTAGTGGGTATCGTTGGGCTGGGCTGTTGGGCCGGACTGCGTCAAAAGACAGAGCAAAGCGACGGGTATTTTCTGGCCGGCAAATCGTTGAAGTGGCCCGTGATAGGTCTGGCGCTCTTCGCAACCAATATCTCCACCATCCACCTGGTCAGCCTGGCGCAGTGCGGCTATACCAGCGGTCTGTTGTACGGCAATTTCGAATGGATGGCGGGCTTCACATTGATCTGCCTCTCGTTGTTTTTCGCGCCGTTCTATATCCGTTCGAAGGTCACCACGCTGCCCGACTTCTTGGAAAAGCGATATAACCGTCCTTGCCGCGACTGGCTGGCGCTTCTGTCGATCATATCCGCTATTTTCATCCACATCGGCTTCTCGCTCTATACGGGCGCGGTCGTTATGCGGGGCCTGTTCGGCATCAATATGAACTTGAGCATTATTACCGTGGCCGTTTTGACGGGTATCTATACGATCGTGGGCGGACTCTTGGCTGTGGTGTTGACCGAATCGATCCAGACGGTAATCCTGCTGGTGGGCGCGATTTGCATAACCATTTTCGGTATGTACGAAATCGGCGGTTGGGCCGAGTTGCATAGAAGCGTCCACCCGGTCAACTTCTCCATCATTCGTCCGAATACCGATCCCACGGGTCTGTCGATGTGGGCCGTGTTCCTGGGCTATCCCGTTATCGGCCTGTGGTACTGGTGCTGTGACCAGACCATCGTGCAACGCGTCTTGGGTGCCAAGGACGAAAACCACGCCCGCGTGGGACCGCTCTTCGCCGGCTTCATCAAGATTCTGCCCATGTTCATTTTCGTAATGCCGGGTTTGATTTGCCTTGGCTTGATCCAGAAGGGCGTATTAACCAAACCGCTGCAGAATTCGGAAGACGTCTATGCCTACATGATCAGCGAAATATTGCCGGTGGGACTGAAGGGCCTGGTGGCCGCCGCGCTTCTGGCGGCCTTGATGAGCACTGTATCGGGTGCGCTGAACTCCATCGCCACACTTTTCAGCTACGACATTTTCAAACGCTACAGTCCCAATACCTCCGACCACAATCTGGTTCTTATCGGGCGGGTTGTTACGTTCTTCGCCATGATCGCCGCCATCGTCTGGTCGCCCAACGTGGCCCGATTCGGTAGTATCTTCGCCGGTCTCAACGACCTGATCTGTTACATAGCACCGCCCATCACGGTCGTGTTTCTGTGGGGTGTGTTCTGGCGGAAGGCTTCCGGAACAGGCGCGCTGATTACGCTTCTTAGCGGCTCGGTCATGGGCCTGGGCGTGTTCGTTATGGACTGGTGGGATATCAATGGCTGGAGCTACCATTCCATGATTTCGGGCTTCGGACTGTTTTGCGCTTGTTCTCTGGTCCTGGTGGTTTGTTCGTGGCTTTTTCCGCACCGTCACACTGAAGAGAGTGAGGCCTTGGTGTGGAAGAGTCCGCTGGAACCGCTGCAGGGAGAAGCCTGGAGAGGATTGGGCAACTTCCGCGTACTGGCCCTGCTGTTGTTTTTGGTAATGGTCGGCCTGTATTGGGGATTCGCCGGTAGCGATTCGTATTATGGCGTCAACTGTTCGGTTGTGGCCGACGGTAGACCCTCGCGGGGCGTGCGTCTGGTATTCGAGTGCGACGAGCCGGTCTACAACTTTACCGTCGAGGCCGACAATAAAGGGCGTTTTGTTTATCCCACCGGGCAAAAGGCCGGCGGCGCGCCGGCCGGAATGGTCTTCCGCGTGAAAACCGAGCCGGTTGCCCAAGTCGTGAAAATCGGCACGGATGGTGAGATTATTGAAGTGGTCTCGACCGAACCGGCGGGCACGAAGATCGACGTGCAACAAAAAGACGGGAAGACGATTGTGCTGACAAGCGACAAGAAACCTGTCTTCGAAGGCGCTCTGGCCGACGGCGAAGAAATCAAGCTGGTGCCGGCCCTGGAACATGATCCCAAATACGGCGACTTCGAAACTTCGGGACTGATGGCGACAATCGAACCCGGCTATAACAAAATCGAGTTCAAATTGGGAAAATAATCCGTGCCGCGACGAAATTTCACTATACTCATTGCCGCTGTTGTGATCTCGCTCGCCTGCGGGCTGAAGGCCAACCGCTATAGCGACGTCTTGGGATATGCCATGCGGCAGATCACCGGCCGCTATTTCGAGGACGTCGACGAGCAGACGCTTTTCGAAGGCGCCATGGACGGTATCGTGAATCGCCTGGACAGCAAGTTCGACGACAAGCACTCGGCCTATATCCGTCCGGCCAAGGTGGAAGGCTTCGAGCAGATGCTCAGCCAGGAGTTCGGCGGCGTGGGTATGGAAGTTCGTCAGGATCCGGACACCAAGCAGTTGCTGGTAGTAATGCCTCTGCCGGGCAGCCCAGCGGCCGAGGCCGGAATGCGAGTCGGTGATCGTATTCTGAAGATCGACGGAAAGACGACCGAGGGTCTCT
>JAFGTN010000125.1 GCA_016934075.1 Pirellulales bacterium | reverse complement strand
CATTAACGGCAAACTATCGGACGCCGTCGATGTGCCCGGCGAGCCCGCGGTTTCGGGCGGGCCCAGCCCGACGGAAGTGGCCGCTCTGGCCGATTTCTGCCGGCAGAATGTGGCGGTCATGTTGCAAGGCGCCACGCCCAACTGCTACATGCCGGGCGGATATGACGGCAATGTGAATGGATTGCGGCTTACCTTGGATATCAGCCCGCCGGGTTCGGAGGCCGTCGCGGTGGAGGAGTGTTCGATGTTGACGGTCAAGCCGGGCATGCCGCTGCAGTCGTCTCTGTTCAACTTGGCGCGCGCCATGAGCGAAACACTGCGCCGTCGCCGTGTGCCTCTGCATGTGGCTTCGGCAGCTAAGGTGGGCCTCAGCGTGTTGTTCGATCCGGCCATGCACGGTCCGGCGGTGGGCACGGGCGGTGGCGATGTTATGCTGGAAAAAGTCGGGCTCGAAGGAATCGATACAAAACATCGCGCGGTCGTGGTTTTGCAACAGGCCGGCTGGACTTGGAATTTCGATCCCCAGAAAAATGCCGATGAGGTCATGCATGAGGCGCTGGTAAAGGCGCATCTGTCGAAGGGAACTGGGGCCAACCTATTGAGCATGGAGATTGTTTCGACCGAAGAGCGGGCATCGTCCGGCAACGTGCCCGATCCGCAAAGCCCGCGACCACCGGCCGTGGCCGGCCAGTTTTATCCGGGCACGTCCGCGCAAATGGACACGGCCGTGGACGCGTTGATCAAGGATGCCGGCCGGCACACCCGCAAGCCCTGGGCCGGGGCCATCGTTCCTCATGCCGGTTGGGTATATTCGGGCAAGCTGGCGGCCGATGTGCTCAGTCGCGTGGAGTTTCCGAAGAACGTGATAATCTTTGCCCCCAAACACCGCCCCGGTGGCGCGCGATGGGCCGTCAGCCCGGCGACGAGGTGGTTGTTGCCGGGTACGTTCGTTAACGGCGACGAGGAACTGGCCAAAAATTTGGCTGATTGTGTGGACGCTTTCGAACTCGATGCCGTGGCCCATCGTCAGGAGCATTCGGTCGAAGTGCAGTTACCCATCATTGCGAAGATGTCGCCCGAAACGAAGGTGACGGCCGTCGTCATGCACGGCGGCGAATGGGACGAATTGTCGACCGCGGCCGAACAATTGGCCGCCGTCCTCAAAGATCTGCCCGAACGCCCGTTCTTGTTGATTTCCAGCGACATGAACCACTACGCCTCGGACGAGGAAACCCGCCGCTTGGATCGCCTGGCATTGGACCGGATCGAAGCCCTCGATCCGCAAGCCCTGCTGAAGACGGTGCGCGAAAAAGACATCAGCATGTGCGGCGCGGTTCCGGCCGTGCTGGTAATGGAAACCCTGAAACAACTCGGTTGTCTGGAACGTAGCGAACTGGTAGGCCACACCAACAGCGGAGAAGTCTCGGGCGACACTGGCAAAGTTGTGGGATATGCAGGTGTATTGTTTGGATGAAAAAAGTAGCCCAAAGGGCTTTTTAGAAGCTAGCCCAGGGTTGACGTGTAGCGCCTACCCTGGGTTTTCGGCGGCGTTCGCTTGACTTCACTGATCGGTTTGATAGTTGGTCTCGTGGAGATTTTCATGTGCCCTGGATTCACACGCTAGATGTAGGTTGATTCGTTGGGTGCCACTGCTGGCTTGTCCAGCAGTGCTTTTCTGGTAATGGCCAAAAACCATTTTCCAAAGGCTCATGAGTTGATATCCACCATCCGTATCATTGATGAGCGAATGAAAGATTAACAAAATGACGAAGAAGTCGTTTGCAGTGGTTCTACTGGCGATCATCATTCAATTGCTGGTTGCGGTATACTTGCCAATAAACAACATTGCAGAGTATTGGACAGAAGAACCTGGCTGGCTCTCGATGCACTTCTACATATTAACCTTCGCGGCATTCGCCTTTTACATATTGTTTGGCTCGTGGTTTTGGAAATCACTATCCCAATCGGGTCGCAAAATGTCGATAACGGCGGGCGCCGGATGGGCAATCAACCTCTACTTGATCTGCATCAATCCCTACCTCAATGACGTTGAGTCTGCCGAACCATACATCATTGGTTCTATGCTCATTATTGCCCCGTGTCTGATTCTTCTACTTGATTTCCTAATTCGTAAGATAAAGCGAAAAGACACCTAGAAGCAAATGCGATACACGTCGATTTGTTAGAACGTCGTTCCCCCAATTTGCCTCTTTTCTCTTGCCCCCACCCTCACAATTCCCGACAATGCGGCACTTTTCTTGATCGATACCTTATACCCGCTTCGAACCATGGGTTTGCGGACAATGGTGCGTGGAAAAAAGCTGATTTTGCTGCTGGTCTTGACGGCGATTGCTGTTGTGGGATCGGTTTATGCTGCGCGGCCGGTGGGTGAGTGGCTTTTGGCCAAATATTACCTGCGGCGACTTGAAACAGTCGAGGGGCGGGAGGCACGTGTGTTGTTAAACCAGGCGGCCGATCTGGGCGAGAGGGGTATCGAAGTGCTTGTTGTCGGACTGGGTTCTTCGAACGAGTCGGTTTCGCAAGCGGCGGCCGAAGTTATCCGCCTGCGGATGGAGGACTGGAAGGCGCTGCGGCCCCGCTACAGTTCGCCCCTGTTGGCGCGGCTGGCAGTGGAGCTTGCCGACTCGGCCGGGTATTTCGATGCGGAGGCCGGAACTGCGGCGGCACAATTCGCTGAAGAAATTCTGTCGCGGCGGTTGGATCGCTACGCGGTCGACCGTTGCCGCGTGATCTCTGCCTGCCAGAAGGTGATCCGCGCCGCCGAACCAACTGCCGCGTCGCAACCGTCACCCCAAGTAGCTGATCTCGATATCATTTTCCACCAGCCGACAACGGCTCAAACGGCGACTCGCGATCGTTCAAATACAACCGACTTACCGATAACTCGACTGGCGGCCTTGCCCGGTGGCGGATTGCCGAATACATCGCAACCGGTTCTAGACGGCGGGCGGCTGGATGAACAGATCGACCGGATCACCAATCGTTTTGCCCCGGGCGATCTGGGAGGACCTCTTACGACCGACCAAGGCAAATCTAAACAGCCCGCGGGAAACGAGCCCCGTTGGTTTAACGTGCCCATGGTCGCCCGGCCGCTGGGCGGCGACCGAAATGCGCAAGGCAATTTCAATCCGTCCAGTCCGGGGTTACAACTGCCTGATCATCCGGCGGACGGCGGCCCGGCGGCACAAGAAGTAACGCCCCATCCGCGTTTCTCGAATGATATGTCGAAAGCCCACCAATCATCTTCGGGTTTGTCCGATGCGAAAACGGAAGATCTCTTGCACCAGTTGAACAGTGGTGACGCGTCAACTGCCGCCACCGCGCGCAACGAGTTGCAGTTGCGTGGCTTCAAGGATGTTCATTTCCGCGTAGCCGCCAAGCTCTGTGACCCCAACCCGGCCGTCCGCGCGGAGCTGGCTCGAAAGCTTCCCGGTGTGCGTGGGATTAATCCGCAGCCCTGGTTGCTTATGCTTGCCCGCGATGTGAACGGTGACGTTCGCCTTGCGGCGATCACGTTGCTGGCCACGGCCGCCGATCCGTCGGTGTTGGACGAGGTGGAAGCGCTTGCCCGGCAGGACATCGACCGTCGAGTGCGGCAGCAAGCCGACAGTATAGCCCAACGGCGGGCTCTGCGGTAGAATTACTTGCTATCTGTTAATTTGTTAGTGTTAGTCAAGACAATGTAAGAGAAACCTTCGCTTCGCAAAGCTTTCTCTTACATGTGCCCTTGACTCGCAATTTTGCAAAAGTCAAGCTGAGACGTCAGATAGCGGATATAGGACTAGGGATATGGATTCTTTGGATGACAAAAAATCGGGCGACGATTCGATGGCTGTGCCATTGGATCGCGACGAATATGTGGAGCAGGCTTATTTTTTCCGCACTCTGCTCGAGCGGATGCAGCAGGCTATGTCGACACAGGAGTTGCTCGTTTCCATCCGGCATGAGGTCCTGGCCACTACGCAGCTACCCATGGCCCTGGATTTCATGTCGCAGGAGTTGCGTCTGACGGGCGGTTTCGCCACGGCCATGAGGCGCCTGCCGCATTACTTTACGGCCTTTCAGACATTTGTGACCGCCGAAGCCGAGAAGCACGAAGGGCGGTTCGACTTCCGCATCGCCCTGGAAATCCTTTTCCGCGAAGCCGATTATCGAGCCAAATCGGCCACGCCGCAGGGCGTGTTTCTATTCCAATTCGAAACGCTGTGCCGCAACCGCTTGGGCTACGATCCGGGCTTGGCGGCCATGGCCGAAGATCCGATTTTCGATTCCGGCTGGCGGGAATGGATCTTGATGGTGCGGCGGCAAGTCGGTATCGTCGACTTCGCCGATATGATCTACGTCCGCAGCCAACACTACCGAGACACTCATCCCGGCGAAGTCAAACCGGTGTTGTTCGGGAGCAAGGAAGGACGGATCGCCCTGGCCAACCGCCGCAAGGATCCGCTGTT
>JAFGTN010000124.1 GCA_016934075.1 Pirellulales bacterium | reverse complement strand
CACCGAGATTTTTGGTGGGATAGAAACTGAAACAACCGATGTTTCCCATCGAGCCGGCCCGGGATCCCGCAAACTCGGATCCGATAGCCTGCGCGGCGTCTTCGATAACCTCCAGATTCACATTCTCGGCAATTTCACCTATCCGATCCATGTCGGCACACTGCCCAAACAGATGAACCGGAATAATCACCTTAGTAGCCGGGTTGATCAACGACTCGACCGAGACCGGACAAATATTGAACGTATCCGGTTCGATATCTGCGAAAACGGGCGTCGCTCCCAGTCGTGCAACCGCGCTTGCCGTGGCGAAAAACGTGAAACTCGGCACAATAACCTCGTCCGCCGGGCCCACACCACAGGCCATCAGTGCCAAAAGCAAGGCGTCACTGCCCGAAGCACAACCCACCGCGTGTTTGGTTTGCGAGTATTCGGCCACCGACTCCTCCAGCCTGACTACCTCGGGACCTAGCACAAACTGGCCCGAGCGACAAACTGCTTGCAACGATTCAGTAAACTCCTCCAGCAGCGGTCCATGTTGTCGAGCAAGATCCAACAACGGAACACTCTTTATGCCGGCGGACTGAGTTTGCTTTTTCCTGGAGTCCTCGTAATTCTGAACGGACGTCATGACTATACTTCCTGTTTTCTCTAGTTTTCCCGGCCAGCCGGATCACCAAATAAATCCACGTACGCTGGCGGAGCAGACACTAGAGATTCTAGCCCTCCAAGTCAAGGTCAGCCTAATCCGGAGAGGTTATCTATGTTGTTTAATTTAGGATACGGAGAATCTCTCGATAATTGGTCCAATACGCGTTCCGACAAGCTGTCGGGAAAGAGAGCATTTTTATCTAAACTATCGCTTATCGTCGGCTTTATCGTCAACAGCTTCAAATTGCAGGGATGCCGAGTTGATACAGTATCGCAAACCTGTTGGGGCGGGACCGTCGGGAAACACATGGCCCAGGTGAGCGTCACAGCGTGCACATTTGACTTCGGTTCGGTTCATGGAATGACTGCGGTCCGGCGCGGTTGCGATATTTTTTTCGTTAGCCGAATTCCAGAAACTTGGCCAGCCGGTTCCGGAAGCATACTTCATCCGAGAATCGAAAAGCGGAAGCCCGCAACAGACGCATTTGTAAGTACCTTCTTGCTTATAATTCCAGTATTTGCCGCTGAATGCCCGCTCCGTTCCCTTTTTGCGCGTGATGCTGTATTGCCGGGGCGTCAATTGAGCTTTCCACTCGGCCGGCGTCTTAATTATCTTTTTTGTTGATGAGTTTGTAGTCTTGAGTTTATCGCGAAAGAGCTTCTCGACCTTGTCAACTTTAGGCTTTATCACAAGAGAGCAATATGGCTGACGACCGTTGAGTTCAAAATATTGCTGGTGGTAATTTTCGGCCGGATAAAACTTCTTAAAGGGACTGATTTCGGTCACAATCGCGGAGGGGAACTTGCCTGAGGCTTGTAATTGCTGTTTTTGTCTTTGGGCGGCCTGGCGTTGTTGCTCGTTGTGAAAAAAGATCACCGAGCGATACTGAGTCCCTATGTCATTGCCCTGGCGGTTAAGCGAGGTGGGATCGTGGCTCTGCCAGAAAACTTCCAACAGTTCATCGAAGGATATGACCTGAGGGTCGTAAGTAATCTGCACAACCTCGGCATGTCCGGTCCGCCCCGTGGAAACTACCTTGTAAGACGGGTTAGCCACCTGACCACCGCTGTAACCCGACACCACGGATTCAACACCGCGCAACCGTTCGAATACGGCTTCGGTACACCAAAAACATCCAGTCCCAAAAGTGGCTTTCCGCAGTTTAGCTTTGGATAAATCTTTTTGCTGGGGCATTTCTGCGTTCCTTTTCTCTCGTTTAACCGAATCGGAAGTTGCAGCCAAAGCGGCCGAGATAACCACCACAATCGCGGCGGACAAAAATATCGTTGCGGGTTTTGCTTTTATCGATTTGAACATTGTCATGAGCAGCACCTCGCTTTACATCCAGAATAATATTTTTTTTAAAACGGTATGCTCTACTGGAATAATATGCAGGCCATCATGCTGGGACAATATGTCTGGAATCCGGCAAGCCGTCGGTCATCTTTCAGAGGCGCTGAAAATACTCCCCGAAGTGCAAGCAAAGAGATATCGGTAAGAAAAACGTCACACTTCCCTCATTTGCGCTTCGTGCTGTGTGTGGTAGATGAATATTCCGTGCGAGGCCGCTAGAGATCCCTGAAAAAACACGGAATTGCTCGGTATTATATCAACGGGCCGTTTAGATCGCTGTGCGAGTCAAAAGCATCGTGCCTTCTTGGCAACCGGTGTGCTTGGCAACCACCGGACATTTCACCTTGAGCAGGAAAAAAATGTCTCTGCTTTCTTCGCTAAGTGTCTCATAATTCCCCTGCCCCTTGGCAATTACAAGATCGGCCCTATTGAAACAATCGCAAAAAGATTCATTGCAATCCCGCAGAATTGTGCCCGGCGCATCCGAACCGTTTTCCATTACATCCGCTACTGCATCGATTCCCGCCTCCTTGGCGTCCTCCAGCGTGGCATCGTTGATAATCGGAAAACCTCGCACGGCCACTATTACCTTGGCGGGCTTCAATTGCTCTATTAGTAATCGGTCAAAGACGATTTCCCCGGCGTTATCGGCCAGATACAGAATTTCATCCGCGCGGCGCACCGCCGAAGTAAACTCACCGATATCTCCTTCCAGCGGAGCCGACATAGCGTTGAGGATCGACTCTCGCACTTCACCCTCCTTCAGCCGAGTCTTTACACCCAAATCGATCACGTTACCGGCAATGGCCAGTCGCATGGCCGTCTCGAGCGGTTGATCGGAATCCGCCATCCAGCCTTGCATCACCGGATATAACTCCAACGCCATGCTGTTGAAGCGATTTTTTATTTCCAGGTAGGGATCATTTTTCCCCGTCCATTCACGGATCGCCCGGTGGATTTGTTGCGCCATTGCCGGAGGACTTTGCCGCAAATCCATTTCAGCGGCAACACGAAGGGCCTCATGAAGTACACGCTCGTGAATTGTTTCATCAGAAGTTGCCAATCGCGCAGCATCCAAAGCCTGGCGGAGAAAACAAGGGATGCAATCGTAGAAGGTTTTCATCAGTATCTCTATACCTAGTTCCCTTAGAAGTTTGCCTTGCCGGCATGTTGCGGTTCATCGGCCTTGAATTTTGCCACAGTCTGCTCCACGGTTAGTGATCGCAAAAGTTTTCACCAGAACGCAGCTTACCGTCAAGATAAGCCCGAACGACAGTCTCCGGCGGTGCGGCAGGCACTCCGACTATAACCTGGATATTTTGTTGCGCGAAAATGTTTTGAGCGCGCTGTCCCATACCGCCGGCAATTATCAGATTGACTCCCTGCTCGTGCAACCACCGTGGAAGCAATCCCGGCTCATGAGGAGGCGGATCAATGTGGCGGACTCGTATAATCCCCTTTTCCACTGTGTCAACCTCAAGCAAGGCGAACTGCTCGCAATGCCCAAAGTGCATGCATAACTGGCCTTCCGCTACCGGAATAGCGATTACTTGCACATTCTTGGAATCCTTGTCACTGGACGACATCGGCTATTCTCCTAAATGAATTATGCCCACTTCTCTTTCATCTATACTACTCCAGAAAAGCAAAAAGTGTGCCATTAAATTTCTTTCACATAAATCACTCGTAAATCATTACTATCACATGGCATAGGGAATTCAGTCTAATCCCGATACAACGAAAACTTCATTGCATTAACGCGATAGCAAGAATTGCATAATTGCAATACAGCAATATATTGATACATTTAAGCAGGCACCGCGCACAGCATCCCTGTAAGGAATAAAAAGATCTGGTTAGAACGGCGCCCCCCCGCAATGGTCCCTTACACGCGCCGTCGCATTCCCAACAATAACAAACCCGCTGCTAAGAGAACCAACGTGCCGGGCTCGGGAACACAGATCGTGGCAACGTCCCACGAAGCAACCGAACCCTCAAGCATCTGGTAGTCGAATTGCGTGGGGAAAAGGATTTCTTCCCATCCCGGCTGGATATCGAGCTCCCAAGTAAACAGCACCTGACCATCGTCGGCCGAGAGCTGCGTGCTAGTCGGAGATGCGACTACTTCAATACCCTGATTATCATCGAAATACCGCAGAAGAATATCTTCGTTGGCGTAGTTGGAATCGTGGCCGTAGTAGTCGACGAGCAGATAAATGTGCTTCTCCCGTGTAGGATCGACTTCGTTGTCGATACGGAAGGGATAATAGGTGTTTCCATTACCCTGATATAGATATGAGCATTGCCAGCCGTTTGCTCCGGTGGGATCATCAAAAATGTCTTTCATGGCACCCGCCTCGCGGAAAGTAGGGCCGGAAGCACTTGGGAACCAGGCCACATCGTAGTTGGCTTTGGCATCCTCGGGCTTGTCCAATCCCGGACAGAATGTGGTGTAACCGTTGGCCTGGGTGAGATAAGGAGTCGTCGTGCCCACTGGATTCAGATTCCATTGGTCGGGCGAGGTACTGAAAGCGTTTTCATACGAATCGTCCCCATTTGGCCCGATCGTCCAATCCGAATCGTGCCAAATCGACCGTGTCGGCGAGTAATTGTGATCCCAGCCAACCAATGTCACCGCATGGCCGGGAGTCGCAAATTGGACACCAACGTACTGGCCGTCGTACAATTCGCCGCGCAGGAAATCGTAGTCCGTCTGGCCAAGCCCAGTGCCGATCGCACAGTATTTCGCGGTAACATCGGTATAAGTGTTCGTGGCCTGGTATTCGGCAAGGTTGTCCGGATTCTGCCCGTACATGGCCAACCACTGACTGATGGCCTGATCCGGGGCGCCACCACTGGTAGTACCCCAATCCGCGCACAACTGTTGATAAATAACACCGGCTCGAAACTGCGCGTTACCCCCAGAGCCATACCCGGCAGCGCCAAGCAAGTTTGCCGCCGAAGCGAGCCAGCAACTGGCGTCGCTCGTATCGGACGGGTTGGGCTTGTCAACATCAGGAATAGCTGTGCCATCAGTCGATGTGCCAGTGTAACTTAGAGGGAGTTGTGCCGAAGCGGGAACAACCATCAGCATACAAATTAATAAGGCGAAAGCTATGACAACGAAATTACGCATTTGAATCTCCTTCATTTCATAGATGCAAAGAATGGAGGCGCGAAATCGCACTCACCAGCAGAGGGGTCACACTAGTTTACCAGTCTATCAAGTTGGATTATGTTGTCAACAGAATTCCCCTCTGAATTCTGCATTTTATTGTCTATTCAAAGATTAATACGTTGCATATTCAAGAGAACATTGCAAAATCGCAATGAATTGTGTTCTCGGGCGGGCAAAAGCATTCTCAAAGCGGCGCTTACGGATAGGTAATGCCGTACTTTTTCATCTTTCGCCAGAGAGTGGCTTTGTCGATTTCCAGAGCCGCGGCTGTCTTGCCTCTGTGACCGTCGTATTGCTCTAGCACCCGCAGAATCGTAGTCGCTTCGGCTTCCGGCAATGGACCGCCGACCGAGGCCACTTCGGAACCTTCGCGAATCGGAGATCGCTGATGCAACTCCTCCGGCAAACAGTCCGCCTCGATTCGTTCACCGCGACAAAGAACAACGGCATGCTCTATGAAGTTCTGTAACTGGCGCACATTGCCAGGAAAGTCATAGCGCATCAACAACCGCATGGCATCTTCACTGATACCTTCGATTTGCTTAGCTTGCTGCACACTGAACTTGTGGACGAAGTGCTCCGACAAGAGGGGAATATCTTCCGGGCGTTGGGCCAAAGAGGGCAGTTGGATTTTCAACACGTTCAAGCGATAGTACAGATCTTCACGAAAGACACCCTTGGCCACCAGATCCGCCAAGGGCTTGTTCGTTGCCGCGATCACACGTACGTTGGCCTTGACCGGCGTTGTACCGCCCAGTGGTTCATATTCCTTTTCTTGCAGTACACGAAGCAGTTTTACCTGCAGCGCGGTGGAAATATCACCAATTTCATCCAGCAAAAGTGTCCCTTTTTCGGCCAAGGCAAATCGGCCCGGTTTGTCTCGCTTGGCGTCGGTGAAAGCGCCTTTCTTATATCCGAACAACTCCGACTCCAGCAACGCGTCGGGCAAGGCACCGCAGTTGACGGCAACGTACTTTCGGCGCGCGCGATGGCTGAGATCATGGATTGCCTTTGCGAAAAGTTCCTTGCCCGAGCCGGTCGGCCCTTCTATAAGCACGGTGCTGTCACTGCTGGCGACATCTGGCAGAATGCCAATGATGCGCAAAATCTCGTGGTTCTTGCTGATGATATCATGAAACGTATAGTGTTCGCCGATTTCCTTGCGTAGCGTTTCGACCGCCGATAGATCGCGAAACGTCTCTACGCCGCCGATCACCCGCCCGTCCTCGTCTCGCAACACGGCCGTGCTGATGCTTACGGGAATCTTTTCGCCTTGATTGTTCAGGATATTTGCCCGGCAATCTATCCGTTGGCGGCCGCTTTCCATGGTCTCGCTCAATGAACAATCGCTTTGACATATATTGGCATGAAAAACATCGAAACATTTTTGACCAACGGCCTGCTGTCGAGTGATGCCCGTAATCTGCTCGGCCGCACGGTTGAAAGACGTGATCTTCCAATCGTGATCGACCGTAAACACACCGTCGGCAATCGAGTCTAAGATGACATCCCGGACTTGGTCTTCGGAAGGTTTTCCCATATCCCGTCTCTGATAGATTTAAGCTGCGCGGAGCCACTCAGTTAGCGGAAAAAGAATATTCCGCAAATAATCATATATACGATCGCTGCTATTGCAAAAATGCACCTTATATACTCTATGATTGCATATTTGCAACAATTTGGCAAGATGTTGAATACGCCGACAAATACGCCAATTTGCGGAAGAAGGCGATTGACGATACGAACAGATCTGGTTTAGGATCGCTTGCGGTTACAACATTAAATGCACAATATCACAGGAGGTTCTTGTGGTTATCACATCGAAGCGTACCGTCCTATTAGCAATTATCTCGTGTTTGTGGGCAATTACGGCTTCACTATGCCTGGCAGCGGAAGGCAACGATTCGAAACCATCTTTGCAATGGCCCCAGGTTACGCAAACCGCTCGTCCTTGGACATATTGGTGGTGGATGGGCAGTGCCGTTAACCGCGAGGATCTGACTCATCTCCTGGAAACTTACCGTCGGGCCGGTATGGGCGGCGTGCACGTGATTCCCATCTATGGCGCCAAGGGGTGCGAGAAACAGTACATAAATTACCTCACGCCCGAGTGGATGGAGATGCTCGCCCACACGGTCAACGAAGGCCGCCGCGTGGAT
>JAFGTN010000123.1 GCA_016934075.1 Pirellulales bacterium | reverse complement strand
TCCACGTTTGGCCCCGTGACACGGCCCCGCCCGGGCGGAACGGTTACGAACCTTCGATTACACCCGAGGTGCTTAAACTGCACGAGGCCCTGCGTCGCAACTGTCCCAAGCCGGATTTTTTAGCCGCCGAAGATGCCAACCCGAACGAAGCGGCCACCGCCGGACAACTTGTTCTGGATTGCATCATCATCGATCCGGGCGTGTGCTGGGTTGGCTACCATCGGGTTCGCGGCTTTTCATCGCGCTGGCCCGGCGGTATGATCCCGCTCGAACTGCCCGAGGATGCCGTGAGTCGAGCGTGGCTGAAAATGGAAGAGGGATTGCGTTGGTCTCGGCTTCCTATTCGACCGGGCAATCGATGTGCCGAGATCGGCAGCGCGCCGGGCGGCGCAAGCCAGGCCCTCTTGGCACGCGGCCTACTGGTGACCGGTATAGACCCGGCCGAGATGGATCCCATATTGCTTGCCAATCCGAATTTCACGCACATCCGCCGCCGCACGATGCAGGTCCGCCGCCGCGACTTTCGCAAGATTCGCTGGCTCATGGCGGACATGAACGTTGCTCCCAAATACACGCTCGATGCCGTCGAGGGCATAGTGACCCAACCAACGGTCAACATTCGCGGTTTGTTATTGACACTGAAATTCACTGATTGGCGTTTGGCCGAACATGTTCCCGAATATCTCGACCGCATTCGTAGTTGGGGATTCGAGGTGGTCCGCGCGCGGCAATTGCTGCACAACCGCCAGGAAATCTGTGTGGCCGCCATGAGCAGAGCTGCCCGGCGCCGGGCAGCATCACCACAGCGTCGCCATATATCGGATTAGTTTTAGGCATCCTGAAATGCCGTTAGAGGCCGATTGCAGGATAAATTGACAATTGTTGTTGTCTATTCTCTCTACTCAACCTTCCATTCGAGAATTCCGCTGGAAAAATTCGGAACCAACTCGACTTCCAGTCGCAGGGCGGTGGTTTCGACGGGCTTGAATGTGACACGGTTCATGCAGTCGAGTTTCGTGCCATAGGATGATGTTGCTGCGACCGGTTTCCACTGCTCTCCCGAGCGATACAGCAGGCGCCAGGATTTCGGTGCGCGGCAGTTTTGATTTATGCGTTCATCGTCGAACCAATAGACTTCGGTTGATTTGACCTTGATCGGTTTGAAGAAATCGTATTGTACCCATTCCCGTGTTCCGCGATGATCCCACCAGGTGAAGCGTGGGATTTTATGGTCGCAAGAGTCCGATGGGAGGTTGTCATCGTTAAGAGCCGAAAGTGTATCGTGTGTGTGCGAGGCCGAAACAACAGCCATTGTGGTGGCCGGCAGCGGCTCCGAGGGGCCAAGTGTTTTGGGGTCTAGTGGCCTGTAAAGTTTATTATTCCAGGCAGGATCGTCCAGGGGAGGTTTGCGCGATTTACCATCCTGGTAAACCCAAACAGCCATATCGCCCGGTGCACGGTTGTCCCAGGCATAATAGGGCACAGCCGTGATTTTTCGACCGGCCACATCATGGCCTGTAATCACCGTTACGCCACCGAGTAGATCGGAGTGGTGCTTTGCGGTGAACTTGGGATCACGTGGTAGCATGATGCTTTTCACGAAACTTTGCCTGTCGATGCAATTGTCGACACCCTCGAAACAGTAGACTATCGGACCGCGCTGGATTGCTACCCGCCCTCGATCGGCCGCGACTTTGGGATTTGCCTCGATACGCTTGATTGTCATCGGCAAGTTCAACTCTACCGTGTCGCCCGGTTTCCAAAGTCGTTCAAGACGAGCGTAGCCTTTTTCGAGCGTGGCATTATCGACAGGTTTACCGTTGACGGCGATACTGCATGTGTCGCTCCAGGCGGGAATGCGGAGGTTGATCGCGAACTTTTGTGGCTTTGCCGGTGTGATAGTGAATTTGACATGGCCGTCCCAAGGGTAGAGTGTTTTTTGTTCAATCTGTATCGCGTTCCCGGAAAGATCGATCTTGCCGCTGCCGCCGATATACAGGTTTACGAAAATGTTGTCACCTGAGCGGGCGTAAACATAACCTGGTAACGACGGCAGTACCCGCACGACGTTTGTGGGGCAACACGCGCAGGGATAGAAAGGTTTGCGATGGTGTGTGCCGTCGCTGGCCAACGGATTTACGTAGAAAAACATCTTGCCGTCGAGGCCGATACCGGAAAGAAATCCGTTGTAAAGCGTTCGCTCGAAGGTGTCCATGTACTTTGCATCCTGATGCATCAGATTCAAGCGATGGTTCCAAAGCAACATGCCGATGGCGGCGCAGGTTTCGCAATATGCGGATTTATTGGGCAACTGATAGTCATCGCCGAAGGCTTCTCCTACCCTGGTTGCACCAATGCCACCGGTGATATATGTTTTTCGCTCGACCGTGTTGTGCCATATACGGTCGCATGATTCAATAAATCCCTTGTCGCCCGTGTGCGCGGCGACATCGGCGACACCGCAAAATAGATACATGGCACGAACGGCATGGCCCACGATCTCGCTTTGTTCGCGAACGGGGATATGATCCTGGAGATATTCACCATAGATTTTCCGCTTGGAAGCATCGCCACGGACGTCTAGGAAAAACTGGGCCAGGTCCAGGTAGCGTTTCTCTCCGGTAAGTTCATAAAGTTTAACCAGCGCTAATTCTATTTCCTCGTGACCCGGCACGTCGACTCGTTTGCCCGACCCGAACATGTTGTCTATATAGTTGGCGAACTTCAAAGCCACGTCCAACAGGTTACGTTTCCCGGTAGCCCGATGATGGGCGACGGCTGCTTCGAAAAGGTGTCCGGCACAGTACAATTCGTGTTGGCTTGCGCAATTCGTCCATTTCTTATCCGGCGTGACCAAAGTGAAATAGCTATTGAGATATCCGTCGTCCTCTTGGGCGGCCGCGATTTTGGCGATAACATCGTCGACCATGGCGTCGAGTTTGGCGTCCGGCCGGTCGGCCAGACAGTAGGAGGCCCCTTCCAGTACTTTATATACATCGGAGTCGTTAAAATATTTGCCTTCGAATTTTCCTTTTTCCAGGCCGCCGGCCTTGGCGAAGTTGCTGAAACGACCCGTTTCTTCACACCACTTAAAATTATGCGGCAGTGATTCGTTGCGGTTGGTCTTGATACGAGGCGACCAGAACTTGTCATTGATTTTCACGTTGGTAAAGGGCACCGCCAATGCTTTGTTGGCTTTAGCATCCTTCGTTTCGGATGCCGACAAGAATAAGGCCGATGCCGAAACCGCGTATGATGCCAAGACCAGGCAGGCTGTTTGGCAAATGATTTTCTTGTACATAAAAGTCATTTTATGATCCTGTATGTTGATTTGGGGGGTGAAAGAACATGCATAATATAGCAAGCCGTATTGCGAATCTCCAGAAATGTGGCGCAATTTATCTGTACATTTGGAAAAAATATCAGTTTGGCATCAACTACGGCATGAAGAAATCGCTCACCCAAGTCGATAATGCCGATTGACATGCCGCGCGTCAAACACGAAAATTGGCTGAGGGCCGGTGACGGAAATCTCCTGGAGAGCGGTACTTAAGTACACATAACACATATACGGAAAACGCTTTGGACCGGAATACACGACGTCGTTTCGACACAATCCTCGAAGAGGTGCTCGATCAGCTACCCCAATGGATTCATGATCTCATCGACGAGGTTCCGCTGCACGTGGAAGACTACCCCAGCGATGAACTGTTGCACCAGATGAATATAGCCCATCGCGGACAGCTATGTGGCCTCTATACGGGCATTCCCTTAACCGATCGAAGCATACGGCAATCGGGGACAATGCCTGATGTTGTTACCATCTATCGCGAGGGCGTAATTAACGCGGCCGCAAATGCACACGGCATGGTTACCGACAACCGGTTGCGTCGAGAAATTCGCATCACTCTTTTGCACGAACTGGGGCACCATCACGGTCTTGATGAAGACGACCTGCGAGAATTGGGTTATGGATAATGGAACTGGACTTTTGCAAAATTACGAATGGGAAGTTTAAATATGTCTAGGCAAAAATCCGACGAACAAGTAATTACACACCCCCATCTGATTAGGCTACACGGTAATGATAATGTGGCCGCCACCACGGTAAACGTCGAAGAAGGGCAGCTAGTTGAAATCGAGGGCCGGGAAATTAGGGCGGCCGATTCCGTTCCCACCGGTCATAAAATGGCGATTACCGAAATTGCCGCCGGCGAAAAAGTCATCAAGTATGGTGTGCCTATCGGCTCGGCCACTTGCCTTATAAATCCAGGACAGTATGTGCATACTCATAATCTCAAGAGCGACTACCTGCCCACATATACCCTGGATGGTACGAATAGATATTTAGACAGCAGGGGGAGGACCACGTAGTGAAGGGTTATCTCAGATCCGATGGGCGTAAGGGGATTCGCAACCTGGTTGTGGTTGCCTATCTGGTCGAATGTTCGCGCCACGTTGCCGCCGAGATTGTTGCGCCCATGCGCGGCGAAGGGGTGCATTTGATAGGCTTTTCCGGATGTTTCCCAAACGACTATGCCGATCGCATGATGACGAGCCTGTGCACACACCCCAACGTAGGCGCCGTGCTTTTGGTCGGGCTGGGGTGTGAAAGTTTTGACGACCAGCGGTTGAAAAAAACCATCGAGCACAGCGGCCGACCGGTCGAACGCCTGGTGATTCAAGAGTCGGGTGGAACCACACGGTCGATCGAACAGGGAAGGCGTTGGGTACGCCAGGCCGCCGATAAACTCCGCGACGACGCGCCCGTTGATATGAAGATCGACGAGTTGGTGGTTGCCACGATCTGCGGCGGATCGGACGCCAGCAGCGGATTGACCGCCAACCCGGCCGTGGGCCGCGCATTCGACCGGCTGATAGAACGCGGAGCAACCACGATCTTCGAAGAAACCGGTGAACTCATAGGTTGCGAGCAGTTGATTGCATCTCGCGCTGCCAACGACATCCTCGGTAAACAAATCGTGGCCTCGATAGAAAAAGCTGCACGTTATTATGCCGTCTACGGACACGGCAGCTTTGCGCCGGGCAACGCCGATGGCGGTTTGACCACAATCGAAGAAAAATCTCTTGGCGCGTATTGCAAAAGCGGTGACTCGACAATTATGGGCATCATCCGCCCGAGCGAAATTCCACCATGTGGCGGATTGTACCTTCTGGATATAATTCCCGACGATGAACCGCGATTTGGTTTCCCCAATATTTGTGATAACGCCGAAATAGGCGAACTGATGTCTTGCGGCGCTCACTTGAGTCTGTTTACTACCGGACGTGGAACAGTGGTGGGGTCGGCCGTGGCGCCGGTCATCAAAATCTGCGCCAATCCCGATACATATCGCCGGCTGAGTGACGACATGGACATAGACGCGGGGCGAATTCTCGAGGGCCGCGGAACACTCGATGAAGTGGCTGATGAGATTATCGAGCATATCGAAGCCACGGCCGATGGTCGGCAAACCGCCTCGGAGCGGTTGGGGCACCAGGAGTTTATACTCACATACAAGTCGGAATTTGCGCCATCGCCGCGATGCCGCGCTGAGGACGGTTGAGCTGAGCACTTTTTGTGGCTCGACATTTAATTTTGAATATGGGATAATGATCCCAGGCCCTGTGAATTATAGTATTTCATTGCCCAGAAAAGGTAAAACAGTCATGTCCAGCCCGCAATATGCTTTTACGCGTGTTTTCTCCGCTCAAACCATTCTGAAGACAGTCGTTGTTTATGTTTTATGGATGATCTTCGGAGTAATCGCTACCGGTTTTGTGTTTTCATTTGCTTCACCGCTGGCTGCCGCCGAAAAAAAACCGGTGGCGAAGAAGGCTGAGGCCAAGGCGACAGCGGCGAAGAAAAAAGATCCATACGCCTGGGAATCGCTTTTCGACGGCAAGACTCTGAAAGGGTGGAAGTCGGTCAAGTTCGGCGGCGAGGGAGAGGTGCAAGTTAAGAATGGTGAGATTATCATGGGCTTTGGAGAGTCGCTGACCGGCATAGTCTACACCGGCAAGCCACCGCGGATTAACTATGAGATTACATTGGAAGGGTGTCGCTTGGACGGTAGCGATTTCTTCGCGACAACGACGTTCCCCATCGGCAAGAGCTACTGTTCGTTGGTCGTGGGCGGATGGGGCGGAGCGGTTGTGGGGTTGTCTAACGTGGATTTTTATGATGCCAGCGATAATATCACCACACGGTTCATGGACCTGAAAAGCAAGAAATGGTATCGCGTGCGGATACGTGTCAGCCAGCCTCGCATCGAGGCCTGGATCGACGACGAACAAATTGTCGATCTGCGGACCGAAGGGCACAAGTTTGGCACCCGCTTCGAGGTCGACCTTTGTCAGCCCCTGGGAATCGCTTCTTGGTGCAGTTCGGCCGCGCTACGCAAAATCCGTATCCGTAACCTTAAACCGGAAGAGATCGCCGAAGCCGCCAAAAAACGTGATGACGAGTAGGCCGGCGGGCAAAGGATATCTCAATTAACGGGTTCTTTCTATAGCCAGATCGTTAACTTCCCGTCGTTTTCCTCAAGGCGTAGAGGTTTAATGGGATCGGTGGCCGATCCCGAATGACGTTTCCCTTCGTAATCGAATATTGATTGTCCGATGCTGCAGCACTTGACTTTTCCTTCTTCGGGTATGTGATCGAGTCGGCGATGTCCGGCATGCGTGCAACGATTGGGAAACGCATGAAAACCGCCATCTTTATCGCGAACTACAAGAACTCGCTGAGGTAACGGTTTTCCTTCCAGTCGTAAAGCGGCCCCGGGCGATGTAAGTTCAGATGCACGGGACAAATCGATTTCGATCTTGCCGTTCTCATAAGACCAGCACTGAGGATCGGTGGGCAGCGGTGTGCTGCAAATTCCAAATAATTTTGCGAAAAATCCCACGATTGATTCCTGATCGTTGTTAAGTGTTGATTTGTGTGGAAATAAGATCGAGTTAAATAGTTTTATGGCTATGATGGCCGTATCCAGTATATCTTTTTGCCTATCTGTTCGTCAATGATACATTAGACGCCAGTCAGTCATTTTCAATATTTCCCAATAGCTTGAAAAGACCGTCGGCAACTTGCCCCGGCGTTCGTGCGTCTTCGACGTTATCTTCCGGGATGTCGATATCGAAGTGATCTTCTATCAGCATAATGATCTCGGTGATGTCCAGGCTGTCGCAACCGATGTCGTTAATCAGATGGGCGTTTTCGCCGATTTCGTCCTCGGGCTGTTCCATGTGCTCGGCAACGATTTTTGTGATGTCGGCCAGAACGGTTTCTCGATAAATTTGGTAGTGAGTTGACACTTCATTGCTCGTTTTCATTACTATGGTCTCCTTTGTTTGGGGGAAGATTCAAGTTTAGGCTATCTTGCTCTGCCTTGTTCATCGCGATTACAAGCTTTCGCACCGTAGAAAAGTCGGGCGTGGTTCGCCCTCGTTCTATCCGGTTGAGCGTTTCGGGGCGGATGCCAGCACGTCGGGCAAGTTCCGCCTGCGAGAGTCCACTCACCTGCCGACGCCGTTTGATTTTTTCTGCCATGGACGATTGGTCCAAATCGATTCCGGAGCCAATCGTCGTGTTTAGTGACTGTTGACATTCAGGTATGTCGCTCCGCGCTGTAATTCCCGCAGCGCGGCAGAGTTCCGCATAGACCGATTCGCGAAGAATCACGTAACATGTGCCATCGAGCTCGATCTTCTGACATTCGATAGCCGGATTATGTTTCGACTTCATTGGTTTGTATCTCCTTTGTTTGATCTAAAAGTACACAAAAGTGACATGTGAGTCAATATCATTGTGCTGGAAGTCATTGTTTCTCAGTTACAACAGCCTAATGTCCCCGCATATGGGTGGGACGAATGTGTTTTGTAAGGTTCTCAAACACTGGTTGCGGGGAAAACTGCTGGATTTTACGCAATAATTGCCATGGAGTTCGGCTTATCGACTTCTTTCCGTATGTATGGGAAAATATCACTGATGCAAACGTCCCTAGAAAATGATTCCCTTAAACTTGGTTGAATTGGTTTATGAACACTCACACCTCAAATTCCCTTGTGCTCAGTTTTACCGTGGCCTGCCTTTTATGCCTGGGGATTTCGGCGGCCTATGCGGGCAAACCCAAGCCCGCGAGTAAAACAGACACTCCTCAGCAGAGTCGGGTCGAGAAAAAGCAACTAAGCGAAAAGCAGTCGGATAAGAATAAGAAAGTCCAGAGCCTTTTCGACGGCAAGACTTTGGGTAAGTGGGAGATTGTGAAGAAATACGACTTCCAGGCACACGGTCCTATCAAAGTTCGAGACGGCGCAATTGTCATCGATGCAGGATCGCCGGCAAGTGGTATTCGCTGGACGGGCAAGATGCCGAGAATCGATTACGAGATCACGCTGGATGCCAAACGCACAACCGGCAGCGATTTCTTTTGCGGCATGACTTTTCCCATCAAGAAGACGTATTGCACACTAATCATCGGAGGTTGGGGGGGCACGATTATCGGCTTGTCGAATATTAACGGCTCGGCCGCATCGGAGAACGAAGCCTGTACGGTGGGCGAATTCGAGAGCAACCGATGGTACAAAATCCGCCTTCGAGTCACGTCGGCGAAAATCGAGGTATGGATCGATAAAGAAAAGGTGATCGACCAACCCACGGCGGACCGAAAGTTTACGATATGGTGGGAGCAGGAACCAATGCGCCCGTTAGGCATCGCCACTTGGTTAACGGGATCGGCCTTAAAAAACATTGAGCTCAAAAAGCTTGATGCGGCCGAAACTAAAAAAGCCGGGACGGGAAATGTCGAATAATAATCGCCCGTCGAATATTCAACACCCTCTGGCCCTGGGGTCGATGCGCAATTGGCTGAGATTATTATGGGCAAACGGCGGTGTGGAGAAAAAGTATTTACCGCGGGCGGGCTTCGTGTCGTCGCTCAGTGCTTTGACGATTCCGTTGCGTATTTACGAACGGATTGCATATCGCCGGGTAATTGAAAACGTATCGCTGGATAAACCACCAGTGTTTATTGTCGGTCATTGGCGCAGTGGTACTACTCCCCTGCACCTGTTGCTCTGCAGCGATTCGACCATGGGATACGTTTCCACATTTCAGTCGATCGCGCCGGAATGGTTCATTACGGGCAATAAATACCTTAAGGGCATGGTGGCCAAACTCATTCCCTCCAAGAGGATGATGGACAATATACGTCTGTCTCTGGATGATCCCCAGGAGGATGAACTCGCTATGGCCGAAGCATCGCCGTATTCCTTCTATCACCAGTGGTCGTTTCCTCGTGCCGGTCGGGAATACTTCGAAAAATACGTACTCTTTCGCAATGTGCCCGACGACTTGGTGGACCGGTGGAAGCGGTTATACATGAACGTGTTGTGCAAGGCGACTCATAATCATGGAGGCAAGCGACTGATTATAAAGAATCCGGCCAACTCCGCTCGAATCAAAAACATACTGGAGCTTTTTCCCGATGCCCGATTTATCAACATCTATCGTAACCCATACGTGGTATTTCTTTCGACGAAGCATTTCTTTCGAAGTATATTGGCTATTATGCAACTAAAAGATATAGACGACGAGGAACTTGACAGTAATATATTGTGGTATTATGAGCAACTGATGAAAAAGTATCTGACCGACAAGGACATGATTCCCGCCGAGAATCTCATCGATATCCGTTTCGAGGATTTTGAAGCCGATCCCTTGCGAGAAGTGAGGCGGATTTATGGAGAACTTGATTTGCAGGGGTTTGCGGCCGCGGAACCAGAGTTCCGCGAGCATTTAGCTTCTCTCGCAGGTTATCAAAAGAACCACTACGAAATCGACTCCAACACGATCCGCAAGGTGCAAGAACACTGGGGATTTGCTATCGACCGCTGGGGATATAAACCGCCGGTCGTAGAAAGCAAATAAAATCGATGCAGACAATAATTGACATTGTTTCCGGCATTGATCAAAGTATCGCCCGAAACTTTCAGTTCGACTATATCATTTGCGACTTTGTATTTCTGGTGATATTCATATCGCTGATGATTTGGCAAAAACGCTACGGTCCATTGGCCGCAGGCGCGGTCTGCGGTGTGATTATATATATTATCGACGGCGTGGTCTGGTACACGTTGGGTGTTCGTGAGTACGGTATTTCGGACGCGTGGATGAAACATCCTGTCGACTTCATGATGGATTTTAGTTATGGCGTTGTGGCTTTTGGATGGATGTGGGTTGCCTTCGAGCGAAAGAGTGTCAAAGATGTCGTATTTTGGACTGCTCTCGTATTGGGTGGATGGTTTCTGGTACCGTTTGCATCTTCGATGCTTCATCTTCATGACGAACCGATCATGACCGTCCGGCACATGCAAAGTCAGGTCGGCATGCAGATCGGTATGGTAGTTGCCGGATATGCGTTGCTGGCGATATTGCGGTACGATTTCAAAATGATCGCCTATCTGTTCTGGGTTGGCAGCATGCTCGGATTCATGATGGAAATTCCGCTGAATGTTTTCAATATCCGGCCTACGGGTATCGACGTCCTTGTCTACGAGACGCTGTTTCTCTTCAATATGGGTGTTCCGTATCTCTTTATCGTTTTTGATAAGATCATACCGGTCGTACGGCGTCGAATGATGGTATGCACTGAGTAACTTCTATCGCAACGGCGGTCCAGCATACAAACGGCTCAGAGTACGAAAGGGATGACAGCTTTACGCTTGACCGGATAGTCGGAGAATGTTTTGTGATACCAGCGATGGTGGGATATTGCCCTGGGAACCAGGTTCGCCGCTGTCCAAACCGCAAAAGCCAAACCAGCGGGCGACCAGGTCAATATTGCCCAGGCTGACCATTCCAAGATTTCGCCAAAATAGTTGGGGCAGGAAATCCATCGGAACAGGCCGCCGTGAGGAATGTGGTATAGGTTGTCTCCCGGCGAACGTAAGGATCGCAAGATGGCATCCGAACTTATGGTTATAGCCATCCCGACGAAGAACAATGAGACGCCGCAGATAAAACAAGCACCGCTTAGCCAGGATAAGGGATATTCCGGTCCAAGTGCAAAAAGCCAGCGTGCTTGCAGGTAAGAATTAACCACTTGAAAGCAAATGGCCGAGGCCACAATCGTCATAGGCACGCTGCGTGTGCTTCGAGTTAAGCACGGGTATATGAAACCGCGATAAACATAGTGTATGTTCCAGATCGCAAAGAACGCCACAGCCACCGCATTCTTGTGTGTGCCAAACAAAAAAAGCAGCGAGAAAAGAACCGCGGCCGGGCCTTCCATCAGCAACCAGGCGATCCTTGGCGGCAGTTTCGGCCCCCAGGCCGATTCCGAAAATCTTCCGTAGGGGGCCGGTTTTACGAGTAACGCGAAAAAAGCCGCGATGGCCAGCACAAACCACATCGCGAGAAGCATCCAGTAAAACGTACCTTCACGCACAGCGGTCGTCCCTTCAGGTAACATCCGGCGGATTCAATTTTGAAGTCCGCAGGGGGTGGTTGAAAAGACATCGCAAGCGGTGTTCGATAGTTGGGTTAAAAATCTGACACACGAACACATGGAGGTTTACGATGTCATACGATCATTTTACCATTGCGGAGCGAGAAATCATAGCACTTCGGTTGGCGGAAGGTGAAAATCATACGCAGATTGCCAGGGAAGTCATCGATCAATAAACGGAATAGTGGCAGCATCACTCAATACCAACGCCCCATGATGTTCATAAAAGTGCCCGCCCATCTCAAGAATCCTAATGATAGGCTCGTACAAGCTATCTGTTCGCTCAATTAAACCAAGTTCATTTGCGTAGGCTTCACGCAGATACCAGTGACACACCTTACTAATGGTGATACCATAGTATTTGTATTCTGATAATAGTCGAGAGAGTCGTTCCTCTATTGCCACTGGTAGTTGCAACTTTTGATCGACAATCGAATCGATAAGCGGGGTTTCAATTGGAGCACCCTTTGACAATAAGTGTGCCTTCATGTTCGAGTAGAATTCTCGGATTAAGTTGGCATATGTTCGTGCATCATCATAGTTGAAGTCAGGCTGAACCTTCTCCAGACGTTCAATCGCTTGTTGTAATGTCTCCATTATTCACTCTCCACAGCGAATAAGTGTCAGGACTGTATTTTGGCCGTACTGAGTTATAGTGTGTTGGACGGTGTAAAATGAGACTCCCTTTTTTTACTCCAATACCAATCTAAAGAGAACCATACCTCCGTAGATGCCCAGTGAAACGGCGGCCAGGTTGAGTAGTGTCAGAAGGACCACGATTACTTGCGATTCCTTTGGTCTCTCGCTGCCCGGGGGATGGTACTTCATTTGCCAGGGAAGTGGCCCCGTGAATATCGGACTCGCGCCCTTGAGTAAGACCTTGAGTGCGGCGCTTAGAATGAACAGGAGGGGGATGGTGCCTAATAGCAGAAAGATGGCGGCGCAGATCAGCCATGAAATCACGGGACCTTCGGAGATGTCTGCCGGGGGACTAATTCCATTGAGAAGGAAGCCCGCACCAAGTGACAAGAATAGGGCCGGCCAGGCGAGGGCGAGGAGATGCAGGCCACCGGTCTTGCGAGCGCACTTGAAGTTCATGAACATAAAGATTGTTGCGACGATGAAAGAGACAAAGAGTGTCCACGACCAGGCGGGAGCTTGATGCTCGATGGCGTAAGGCCCGCCGGATGCCACGAAACCGCCCCGTTTCAGGAGCGCCTGAAATCCCAGGTTGAAGTAAGTCAGACCGCAGGCGAAGCCCGTTACGGCCACAAACGTGCCTACCAGGCTCGCCAGGTAGCTTGCGGAGCCACTGCTTTCGCTAGTTCCCTTATTGATGTTTTTCAAGGCATTATTACGTGGTTAGAGTTTCAGTTTTTGGGAACGAATCATATATATGGAACACTTCTGTTCTGGACACTTTCATTGTGCTGGAGGCGAAAACTGGAACGTTTGCCAATATGCACGATCGGTCTTGTAGGGATCGATCAAAGCATCGGCAGCCAGATCCTTTGGGATAATGCCAAACAATTGCATTTCGCGTATGTAATATCGATTGGGTCTAAAATTGGGCATGTCGAACCGCTTCTTCAATTGCATTTGCCGCGAGGCATCCTCGATTCGGCCTAGTATCGTGAGGTAGTCTTTGTCTTTCTTGTCCTTGAACACCGCTTGGCCGCAAAGTTCCAGGCCCCCGGTGGATTTGGCCAGCGGGGCACGCAGAAACACGGAATGGGCCGGCCGGTCGAGATTGCACATTGCTTGATACAGGGGTGCTTCCCCGAGTTGGAAATAGGCAAGATGTCGGATCAGTATTATATCGTCGATGCGCTCCAACAACGGCTGTGGCGGTTCCTGTTTGCCGAATTGAAAATAGAACGCGTTATCCTTCACATTGCGGTACGATTTCTTCGTTGCCTTATGGCATCCGGCACAGCGGTTGATGACAATCTGCTCGGGGAAGTCGACCGGAAACATGCCGCTTCCGAGACACGCGTAGGTTCCGCTGTAGGTCGCGCCCGAGTCGATCCAGGTGCGGATCGTGTATCGATCCCGGTGAGTAAGCTGGACGTCGTAATGGTTGCCACCCAAGTATTTCATCAGGCGACTTGCCGAAGTGCCGATCGCGCGGGGGGGCAGATTTCCATATTTATTACGCCCATCAACAACCAGGGACTTGCTGAACATAGTCCAGTAGGCCGTTGAGTAATACGGGGTGTGATCTCCGGAAAAGTTGATATCGCCGTCTTGCCGATCATGGTTGTGGCACTTCACGCAATGCCGGTCGAGGATCGGTTGGATATCGCGCGGGAAATCGAGCACATCGGGGAGATCTCTGTATGGTTCGATCCGGCTGGGCGGCCTCTTCAACGCCAGCAACAAATTATTGCTTCGTGGATGAGGAGCCCGGGTTCGCTGCTCGTGACAGCCGACACAGGAGGTCGATTCGCCCGGCTGGACGGTCACGAAACTCTGCATCCGTTTTACGGACATATCGTCTTTGTCCAAGGCAACGACTCGAACAGAAAATAATCGATCCGTCGGGCGTGTAGATAGGCTCGATATCGTTGTCGTGCCCTTCGGTCAGTTGCTTGAGATTCGTGCCGTCGACATTGATTTCGTAAAGGTGGTATGCCGTCGTTCCACCCCGGCGATAGGAAAAGAGGATCTTTTTACCTTCGTAGTGGACGTTCGGGTCGCGCAAGCCGCCATCAGGATCATCCAGTAGCACGACCAGCTTTCGTGTGCGCAGGTTGAAGCGGCAGAGCCGTCCGCCATCGCCAAAGGCGTACTTAAAGTAGTCGAGTGAACTGGGTGTGGATGGCGGAGCGTACATGCCCGCGTGGCCGTCGGAATAATGTCCGAAGTTGCCGTACCAATGATCACTTCCCGACACTCGCTGGACGAAAATGATCTCCTCGCAATCGCTCATAGGTCCGGCCAGCGCCAGATCTCGCAACTCATGTGCAGCAGACACGGTATTGTCGATCGCAAGCAGGCAGGAGACGGCAAACCACAAAACAGTGGCCAAAGCGAAGAATCTCTTCTCCTTGCCCGTAGGACCGAGCATTCGAACCACCGTAACCAAATTTAACTCCTTTCCTTGGTCTTTACCCATGCTATTGGTGCTTACGAAGTATTAGAACGGAGAGCTTCCAACGGAAGCCCGGTTTGCCGGACCGTGTATCATGGAGCCGCCAAAGATATAATTCACCCAACTCTAATTGTAGCCCATGAGTCACTTGCCGTCATCAGCCACCTCGTGAATCCGCCTCATGCAAATATGCGGAAAGTGGTTGACCGCAGGTATGTTACACATTACACGCCAAGATCGTTGGGTCGACGTCCCCAGTAGTAGAGATTTTGTGATTGATAAGAAGCCTATTTCAAAAGCTTATAACTCAAACTGTAAACGCTAAACCCATTTGAGGGCGATTTTCATGAAAAACGG
>JAFGTN010000122.1 GCA_016934075.1 Pirellulales bacterium | reverse complement strand
TAGGCCGCGTGACGTCGGGCGGCATGATTTCCCCATCCGCCTGAAAGATGTCTTTCAGGCAAGCCAAAACGCCCGACCCGCTCATGCGGACAATACCGCGAGCAGCCCCGCCATGTGGAGAAGCGACGGCGACAATGGTTTCCTCGAGTTCGCTCATGCGGATTAGACGGTCTGTATCAATTGTTCTGGTTTAGATCCGGACAGGAGCACGATTGCGGCCTGGCCATACTCCCAAAGGGCCGTAATAACGTACATTTTATCTGAATTGTGGAAAACTGCCATAAGGGTGGCTGGAGGTCAAGTTTTCTGACAAGCACTAGCCCGGATTATTCATGAACCATGGATTGTGCATTTAACACTAACCCGAAGCTCAAGCGAGGAGAGATAGGGAAGCAACACACCGTACTTCCCTCGCTTGCGCTTCGCGCTTAGTATGGTTAATGAATAATCCGGGCTAGGTGTATTGACGGCCCAAACTCAAATTCAGAGAGTTTAGCAATGAAAAATCAACGTCAGCGACGAGGCGCGATAATAGTTCTTGCCGCTATTTGCATGGTCATCGTGGCGGCCATACTGGCTTTCACGGTCGATCTCGGCTTGCTTCTCTCGGCTCGAACGGAAATGCAACGTTCGGCCGACTCGGCCGCCTTGGCCGGCGCGTGGAAGTTTGTGGATGACAATACTTTGCGAGGCAATACTGCCGCCGTGGACAGGGCCGCCCGGCAAACGGCCGCTCAATTCGCGGCCATGAACCAGGTTGTCCAGACCAGGCCTTTTCTTAATACCGATACGGATGTTCGTCTGGGATATTTGGGCGACCCGTCCAATCACAACGAAAAGATCTCGTTCTCCAATCCCGGTAAGTACAACACGGTCGAGGTGACGGTTGAATATTCGGCCCAAAAGAATACACCGATATCGTTTTTCTTCGCGCCAATAATAGGTATCAAAGCGTCGGATTTATCGGTTACCGCCGCCGCCACGTTCGATAGCAGTAACACAATAGGATTCCGGGTTCCTAAAGGAGCGGGCGAGTGCACACTGATGCCTTTTACCGTTAAGCATGAAGACTGGAACGCTTTATTGAACGGCGCGGGCGAAGATAATTGGACGTATGATCCCAAAACGGGTACAGTCTCGGCGGGTCCCGACGGCATTCCCGAAATGCGCATGTTCCCCGAGAAAGACTCCGGCAATGGCAAAAAGGACAAACAGAGCGGCACGGGTATCACGCCCGGCAACTTCGGCACGGTCGACATCGGAAATCCCAATAACTCGACGAAGGATCTCCGTAGTCAAATTCTCTATGGGCCGTCTCCCGAAGATATGAGTTACTTTAAAAATAACGAACTCAAACTGGATCCCACAAGCGGAACGCTGGATCTCAACGGCGACACGGGCATATCCGCCGGTATGAAGTTGGCTTTGCCCGACATCGTGGGCAAGCCGAAATCGATTACTCTCTATCGCGAAGCGGTCGGACAAGGTAATAACACCTGGTTCACTATCGACGGTTTTGCCGGCGTAAGGGTTATGGATTTTACTATGACCGGAAAAGATAAATATATAATTATCCAACCGGCGGTGGTAGTCGATCCCACGGCAATCAGCGGCGATGATAACGACAACACTAGCAGTAATATCGGCCCGCCTGTGCGCCTGGTGCGCTAGCCGCGTGAAGTAGGTCCTGTCTGCCGGAGGGGATCTTGCAATGAAGACAATCCTTGGTTTTTCAGATCCCGTCCGGCAGAAGGGACCTACTTTTCAACGAGCTGCTAGATTACTTAAGTGAACGTGAATACGAATGTATACGAAGCAATCGGCAGTACCGAAAAGAGAACCATTTTCTCCTTCCCGGAAGCGAATCCGGACCTGCTGCAATTAAACCGATTTTGTCGATTAGATTAGCTGAGATAAGAATGCGCCTGTCTATCTAAAAGCGTTTGCGGGCTTGCGGCGACGCGGTGACATATATTTTAGATAGGAGGAACACCTTATGATTAGCTTCACAAATTCGCATTGTCCGACTCGTTCGAGCGGCATCACGGGGCAGATCAGAAAAGGGGCCATCGCCGTTTTAGCGGCCATACTGTTGATCTTCTTGTTGGCGATGGTGGCGTTTGTCGTCGACATCGGTTATCTCGTTTCCACTCGCGCCGAAATGCAACGTACGGCCGACGCGGCCGCACTGGCGGGCGCGTGGGAGATGCTTGGCGACGAAGCATTGACCCCAGAACGCGTACATATAATCAACTATGCGGCGAGAACAAAAGCCGCCGAAGTAGCATCCTTGAACAAGGTGATACAGACCAATCCGTCGATGGGATTGTACAGGGACATAGATATAGGCTATCTCAGCGATCCCACCAACCGCTACGAATGGCTGAAGTACGATGATCCCCTAAAATACAATACTGTTCAGGTTCGTCTGCGTTACGACGGCGACCTCAACCAGTCGATTTCGCTCTTCTTTGCTCCCGTTTTGGGGATCGATGCGAAGAATATGCATGTCCACGCGGCGGCATCTTTTACCAGCAGCAAAACCACGGGATTTCGCATTACTCCAAATACCGAGAACTGCACCCTCATGCCCTTCGCGGTTAAACTACAAGACTGGCTCGACCTTCTGGCGGGCACCGGTGAAGACAATTGGTCGCACAATTCCGAAACGGGTGAAGTCACGGCGGGATCGGATGGCATTCGCGAATTGAAGATGTATCCGGAAAAAGACCTGGGTTGGGGCATCGTTCCGGGCAACTTCGGTACGGTTGATGTCGGAGATCCAAACAACGCGGCCGAAACCCTTGTGCGGCAAATTCTTGACGGCGTGTCGACCGAGGATCTTTCGTATTACCCTAATGGAGAATTGAAGTTGGACCCGGAAACCGGCGAACTTATACTCAACGGCGATACGGGACTATCGACAACCATCAAATCTGCCCTGGAGGAGGTTATCGGAAAGCCGCGGTCTATTTGCCTGTATGTAACTGCCACGGACCAGGGAAACACGACCGATTACACGATTGTCGGCTTTGCGGGCATTCGTGTTGTGGATGTGCAGCTAACCGGTAACGACAAGTACGTTCTTGTCCAGCCGGGCATGGTAGCCGATTCTTGTGCCATTTTGGGCAATAACGATACCAGCTATTTCCTTGGCCCGCCGGTATTTCTGATTCGTTAAGATTGATCAGGACTTTTGCAAAATTGCGAGTCAAGGGCACATGTAAAAGAAAGCTTTGCGAAGCGAAGGTTTCTTTTACATTGTCTTGACTGAC
>JAFGTN010000121.1 GCA_016934075.1 Pirellulales bacterium | reverse complement strand
GTTGGCCGGCGCGCTCCGCGACGCAACGCCCCAAGAGCAAGCTGCCGAGTTCGCCGATGTACTGGCCTGGCTCGTTACAATCGCCAATGTGGCCGAGATCGATTTGACCAAGGCCGTCTTGGATAAATACGGTGGCGGCTGTCCGGGCTGCGGTAAGCTGGTCTGCACGTGTCCGGATGAAGGTAAGCCGTGAGGGGGTGGGAATGATCAAGGTTCAATGATCAATGTCCAATGACCAAGGTAATTCGCCGAGGTGAAGTTCGGCTTGAGAATATGAAAAATACTTTTTTTAGAATGATCGCGCCGGCGTTTGTTGTCTTATTTGTGCTGTTGGCCGATTCGGCCATTGCGCAGAAGGATGAACGGCCTAAGATTCTCGATCTCCGCGTGGGTTTCGACAACCGCTACAAGGTCGGCAATTGGGTGCCCGTGAAAATCACTTTTCTTGGCGGCACACGGCAACTGACCGGGGCGGTTACCTTGACCGTTCCCGACGGCGACGGTATCCCCAGTCAAGTGACCACGCCGGGCAACCGGCCGCTTATGATTTTACCCGGGCAGGAGACGACCGTTTCACTTTTTGCCCGCTTCGGCCGCGTCGATTCCACGGCCACGGTACGTTTTATCGTCGATGGGAAGGTTGTCGCCGAGCGCGAGTTCGAAAGCCATTACGAAACGGCAGGCAGCGGTTATTATCGTTATGGCATGAATGCCACGCAGCCGCTCTACCTGGTCGTTGGGGCTGCCGGAGTGGGCCTGCAAAAGGCCGCAACACTGGTCAAGCGAGAACGCGAGGAACCCGAGCCGGTCGTGGTCCGCATCGACAGCCTCGAAAATTTGCCCACGCGCTGGTACGGCTACGAGGGTGTCGACGCCATAGTGCTTTCCACCAGCCGTCCCGAGATATACTCGAAACTTATGGGCGCGGATGATGTACGTCTGGCGGCCTTGGACGAGTGGATTCGCATGGGCGGCAAACTGGTGCTATCGGTAGGCGCAAATGCCGAAGACGTTTTAGGGGCGGGCATGCCGCTTGCGCGTTTCGCGCCGGGCAAGCTTGATAAGATGGAGCCCTGGAAACCCTATCGTGCATGGGAAGCCTACACTGGCGGTTCCGCGCCTTTCCCCAAATCCACCGGCAAGGGAAAGGAGGAAAAGGTCGGTATGTCGGTTCCCCGCTTGAAAGAAATCAGCGGCAAGATCGTGGCCAAGGAGGCCGATCTGCCCTTGATCATTCGCTCGCAGCGGGGATTCGGCCAGATAATTTTCGTGGCCGCGGATCTCGATCGCGAACCCATGAACAAGTGGGCCGACCGTGGACGCCTGGTGGCCAAGATGCTGGGCATGCCCATCTCGACCGACGAGAAATCCAACACCGACACAACCATGATGCACTTCGGCTACCAGGACATCTCGGGCCAGTTGCGTAGCGCGCTCGACCGTTTCACTGGTGTGCGTCTGGTGCCGTTCGGCGTGGTCATCGTGCTTGTGCTGATCTACATTATTCTTATCGGTCCGGTCGACTACTTCTTCCTCAAGAAGTTCGTGGGCCGCATGCAGTGGACGTGGATCACGTTCCCGTTGATCGTATTGATTTTTAGCGTAGGCGCTTATTACCTGGCCTATTATCTCAAGGGCGACCAACTTCGCGTCAACCAGGTCGACCTGGTCGATGTCGACACGACTACGGGCTTTGCTCGCGGCACGAGTTGGGCCAATATTTTCAGCCCGCGGATGGAGGCCTATAACCTTACGTTCCAGCCCAACGATCCCGATGGTAACCCGGCCGAGGATGCTCACAATCTGACAGCCTGGCTTGGATTGCCCGGCAGCGGCCTGGGCGGAATGAATCAGCCCGCCCGCGGCGGCAGCGTCTGGCAAAGCGGTTACGGTTTTTCGCCCGATCTCGATGCCATGCTGGGTGTGCCCATCCAGGTCTGGTCGACAAAGAGCATCATGGGCCGCTGGCACGCCGAGTGCAAGGATTTCCCTCGCGCCAAGCTGAGCCTCGACAGTGAAATGCTCGCCGGTCGCATAACCAATACGTTCGACTTCCCGTTGGAAAAATGCATTTTGGCCTATGACCGTTGGGTATACGAATTCGGAACAATTGATCCGGGCGAGACGGTGCGTATTAAAGATGCCAAGACGACTCAGTCGCTGAAAACTTTACTTACCGGCCGTCGAACGGTGCAAAGCGATGACGAGAAACAGGTTCACCAACAGGCCACGCCCTACGATGGTTCCAGCACCAATATTGATGATATCCTGCGGGAAATGATGTTCTTCAAGGCATCCGGCGGCAAAAGATATTCGCACCTGACCAACAACTATCAACCGTTCGTCGATTTCAGCGAGATTATTAATCTCAACCGTGCCGTGCTCGTCGGTTATGGGCCCGAAACTAACGACAAGCAACCGTCACGAGGCGGCGCGGTACTGCTAGACGACGGTCAGCCCCTGCCCGCAGTCCAAAACCAACACAAAACTGTCTACCGATTTGTCTTTGAGGTAAACGTTGATGATAAAAACACAAAATCTAACTAAGACCTATGGCGAATTGCACGCCATCGACGATCTCAATATCGAGTTGGACAAGGGTGACCTGTTCGGATATATCGGACCCAACGGGTCGGGCAAGACCACGACCATGCGCATCCTGGCCACGCTCTTGCAGCCGTCATGGGGCGAAGCCTATGTCTGCGGGCATTCGATCTATACCAATCCCAAGGAAATTCGCCGCATGATCGGCTACATGCCCGACTTCTTCGGCGTGTACGACGACATGAAGGTCATCGAGTACTTGGAGTTCTTCGCCGCCGCATATCGCATCAAGGGCCCCACGCGACGCAAAATCTGCAACGAGGTTCTGGAACTAGTCGACCTGGGCTACAAACGCGACGCCTTCGTCACCAGCCTCAGCCGCGGCATGACCCAGCGACTGGGCCTGGCACGCGTGTTGTTGCACGATCCACAAGTATTGCTTCTTGACGAACCGGCCAGCGGTCTGGATCCGCGGGCACGAATCGAAATCCGTGGCCTCTTGAAAGAACTCGGCAAGATGGGGAAAACCATCATGGTTTCCAGCCACATCCTGCCCGAGCTGGCCGATATCTGCAACAAGGTGGGTATCATCGAGCGCGGCAAGCTACTCGTTTCGGCCAACGTAGCCGACGTAATGAAACAGGTTCGCCAGCGGCCCATCCTCAACGTCAAGGTAGCCGACGACACCGACGCTGCCGCCAAATTGCTCGAATCGCATGACATAGTCGAATCGGTGGATATCCGCGACGGGCTGATCCACGTCACACTGGGCGAAAACTCCGAAGACTACAGTCCCCTGCCGACTCTGCTCGTTGAAGCCGGGCATAAGTTGACGTTGTTCCGTGAAGAGGAACTTAACCTGGAGACGGCGTTTATGGCGTTGACGAAGGGGATTACGGCGTAGTATAGAGGGCAGAGGGCAGAGGATAGAGGGCAGAGGGCAGAAGTTGGCGGCGGAGCTGGTGCCCGATTTTTCGTGCTTCCTGTCATGCTCATCACTCTCTTTGCGTCTTTGCGTCTTTGCGTGAGTCCCATTGGTCGGTTCAAAACCGCACGCCAAGACGCTAAGACGCAAAGGAAGAATATTTTCAGCTAGTGCAGAAGCTTCTTTTCGATGCTGAATATCGTCTTTATGGGTTTTTGTGTTCCCGGTGCTCAGTTTCGCAACCGCATCATATCACTTCGCATAATCACTCGCGTACCGGCGACGTCGTCGTGGAGGCAGTTCTTTTCGGGGCGGAAGATTGCCAAAGTGTCAGCCAGGCCGATGAGTCCTCCAATGACGGGGATGCCGCCGGCGAGAGCTATTGGTAGATATCTGAGGAAAACGTAGCGGTTGCCACTCACCTGGCACAGGTCGGATTTGTTCACAACAACCGTGCGGCAGATCAGCTTGCCGAGGGTTTGTCCGCGATAGTAAATTAAAAATCCGTTCAGCGCCAAAAACACGACAAGGCCCAGCAGTATCGAAGCGAACTGCTGCTCGACGGACCACGGAACTTGCGTCTCGGGATTTAAATCAGCCAGGTACCAAATGGAAAGTACCACAAAGAGCGGCAACACTATCAAGCTGTCTATCATCGCGCCGCCCAATCGCAGCCAACGAGAGGCATATTTGATCGAGTGTGTATCAAACGGCGGTCGGCCGTCAATCGTTTCCGGTGGGGCCTGATATGGGTTGATGTTATCCAAAATAACCCACCTCATCTCTTGTGATCGACACCCAGCCCGACCATAGCACTATCCCCACTGCCGCAATAAGCCACATGGCATCGGCGGGCGAGGAGTCGGCGTGCAGGATTACCGGTGTTTGCGCTTCGGGTGCTTGATATGTGATGAACAGAGGCTTTTCGGTTACATCTACAACACCGTCGAGTAACTCTTTCGTGTAACCGGATTCGATGTCGTGCATTACGGCGGGCTTTTTCAGTTGGCCCAGGTTGATATTGACTCGTGCGTGGGCTCCCGGACGCAGCGAGGGTTCGAACCAGAGGATCAGGGTCGAATGACCGTCTTCGCGGCGATAGAGGGCCG
>JAFGTN010000120.1 GCA_016934075.1 Pirellulales bacterium | reverse complement strand
CGCGGCAAAGAACGCCAGATCTCCCAATCCCACATTGCCGTTGTCGTCGTTATCGTACATCATCGGCCAGACATAGACCGCGGGCGCGGGAGCCACCGTGAGCGCGGCCGGTGTACCCACGTTAAGTTCAACCGCCGCGTTCTGAATGGAAAGCCCCAGATCCGTAATCGGCGATACATACCCGCCGTTGGAATTCATGGGCACTCCGCCACCGGTGGCATTTGGCTCGAAGTGCACCCGTGCAACGAGGACGCGTTTGTCGTCGCCGAATTTCACTATATCTTCCGGATCGCTCGGATAGCGCGGAGCGTTTTCGCTCAAGCGATACATGGCCGTGCTGCCGCCGATGTTCGAAACCACTCCATCGACGGCGAGCGAGCCCGTCTGTTCGCGGTCGAATGCCTTACCGTATTCGATTTCGGTGGCCGTGAAGTATTCATCGTTGTATTCCAGATCGAACGCTGCCGTGTGGATGCCGAACATGTCGAAGTTATTATCTGTCGAAGCCCAAATCTCGACCGAGAACGATTCCCATTCATCCATCCAGTCGACGTTCTCCGGCAACTCATCGACCTCACCGCAATAGTCCGTGGCGGTGGGCGTCTGCACGATCTTCATCTCTAACCTGGATTCGACCTCGATCTCGGTGGGCTGGATGATCACGGGAACGGCTTGGGCATCGACACCGAGCAGTCTTTTTCTCCACCCATATTCCTCTGGCTCTGTGTTAACCAATCCCCAAAAGGTTTCAACATATCTTGGAGTAACAGCCACCGAAACCAGATGTAAACCTACCAGTCCGTTTGTCGGCCATACCGTTACTTCGCCGGTTTCTATATCGATCCAATAGTCGAGGTCCGTATGCGAAAATACCGGGATATCAAGGCCCTCAACTTCAATAAGCTCGCGATCAGGATATTGAGAATCCGGCATACCTTGATATAACCATATCTGATAATTTTCAGACATAAAGAGTGGTGGGCATGAATACTCTGTCCCCAACTCGTCCGTGAGTATCAATTCTCCATCGGCATCCTTCACCGAAAGTGTAAAAGAAGCACTTCCAGCGCCCGCTGGTACATAAACCGGGTCGATGTCATCCAAGAACGGGTTAGCGTTAAGACTTTCTATTTCGTTCGGCCCCAATCCCGGCGTAACGTCCGGCTCGACCGTTACATGGAAAGTTCGCGAAAACGGAACGCTGTTGCCGTCGTCAACCGTCACTGTAACGTCGACCGTGCCGCTGGCACCCTCGGGCGCCGAGAGCATCAACACGCCGTTTTCGTTGTCGTAGAATATCTCGACTGATTCCATTACGACGGGCGTTTGCGGAGAGGTGCCGTTGACCGGTACGTTGCTGATCGCTTCCCGCACATCCTCACCTTCGACCAATTGACCGAAGATCGTATGGTTGTAGTCCAAATGACGCGTCGGCCCTTCGGTAATAAAAAACTGCGAATTGTTGGTATCGTCAGTCGATTTTGCCATCGAGAGCACGCCACTGCGATTATGCTGTAGATCGAAGTGGAACTGGTCGTCGAAGTCGGGCAGGTCCGAACCGCCAGAGCCGGTCCCGGTGGGATCTCCACCCTGGATCATGAAACCATTTATCACTCGATGGAATATCACTCCGTCGTAGAATCCGCTTTCTGCCAGGGTGATGATCCGTTCGGTGGCCCTCGGCGCGCGGCCTTCGAACAACTCGAGTACCATGTCGCCATAGCCGGCCACCGAGATCTTCATACTGCGGTTGCCCTCGAGCACTTGCGTGCCGATGTAGCCGACGGTCAGATCCTCGTTCAAAATATTCTCGTTCGAAATACTTACCGAGAAGTTCAAGTTGTCGCCATCGTCGTCGGCGGCGTCCAGCGGAATATGCAACGGCGAGCCGGAATAGAGCGTCACGTCACCGATCTCGGCAAGGGTAGGCGAGGCGGACAAGAGTTGACGCGGCTCGAGGGCCTCAATCCGCGCGCGACGAAACGGCCGTTGCGTGGTGTTCGTCTTGCCCCGCCGACGCTTCGACGACATGCCAAACCATTTACGACCAGCGCTCATGTTTATCTGTCCTGTTGTATTGCCTTCGATTTATAACGCCGGCCAACCTATCCAGAGATTCAACTTCTACCCCCCGCCCGAATCGGGCAGACATAATCCTATCCTTATACTCTACTAAGACACCCCTTCCTCGGTCAATTAAGTTTCAATGCGGCCCCCCACCTGTTGTAGATTTGGCCTTTAATTGTGATAATATAGCCAGTATTCCATCAGCTTGTTCGTGCCGGGAGGCTATCGTGTCAGAAATTGTCAGGTTTTCCGTTTCACTTGAAGATGATTTGCTAGAGCAGTTCGACAAATACTGCCAACAAGGTAAACTTGCCACCCGAAGTGAGGCTGTCCGCCAGCTAATACGCGAGAAACTCACTCAGCAGGCCTGGGAATCCGGTTCGGCCGAGGCGGCGGGCACGCTGACGCTGGTCTACGACCACCACAGGCCCCAGCTCCACGACCGCCTTACCGAAGTGCAGCACGACAACACCGATCTGGTCGTCTCCACAGTCCACGCCCATCTAACGCACGAGCTATGCCTGGAAGTCATTATACTCAAAGGACCAGCCGACAAGCTACAAGCAATCGCCTCGCGCCTCAGCGGCCTAAAAGGCATCTATAAAGCCGACCTGGTAATGGCCAGTGCCGCCGAAGGCGAAACGCATTCGCACGATTAGAAATAAGTACTTACAGAAGGAAACAAAGGGCACTAAGGTTGTAATACTAAGTTCTGTTTGTAGTACCGCCTTTAGGCGGAACATGAGAAACCAGAGCTTTTTTGGCAAAGCTTGACCGCCTAAAGGCGGAACTACAAACAAAAAATCACATAATTCAAACCGTCGAACTCAGAAGCTCTATCTCCAGCCTCCCGCACCCCACCTTCGTTCCCTTCGTTATCTTCTGTTAAAAAACCATATCTTTTCAGAAAAACTGCCGAAATGGCAGGCGGTTTTTCCTCTAATTACCTTCAACAACCTTACAATCGGGGTCGCCTTATATGCTGTTTCGGCGTAAGATGTGGTAGGTAAAGTGTTTAATGCTGAACTGGACTCGCCAAACAGGTACTCTAAGCCAAATTTGGCACCCAAATTGCACTGATAATGAACCGTCGCATCCGCATTTGCTACAATTGTAAAAGAAACCTTCGCTTCGCAAAGCTTTCTTTTACATGTGCCCTTGACTCGCAATTTTGCAAAAGTCCAGTTAGAAACAAACCCAACAATCGAAAAGACAGCCCCGGAAATGACTGAACTACCGTCACTTCTGATTACCGACGATGATCGGGCTTTTCGCGAGACGCTCACAAACGTTCTCGAGCCGCTGGGTTTACGAACGCTCGAAGCCGAAAACGGCATGGAAGCCCTAGAGATCGTTCGTAGCGAAACGGTCCACCTGGTTCTGCTGGACATGCACATGCCGCGTCTGACCGGCCTGGAAACCATGCGCATGGTCAAACAGCTAAAATCCATCCTGCCTTGCATACTCCTGTCGGCCCGGCTCGACGAGATCATCATCGAACAAGCAAGGCTGGCCCGGGCATTCTCCATCCTCCCCAAGCCCGTCACTAGACGCCAAATTACCGGTGCCGTTTGCCGCGCCCTCGAACACACTTACAACTGGCGGATAGGTGAAGCACCAGGCACCACCTTTCACGATGGCACGGTTTTGTAAAACGTGTTTGAAAACACGTTATTACTGCGACCACCCTTCGGGCACGTAGAGCAGCCGGCCGCAGCCACCGCAGACGATGGGCTTTGGGTCGTCGAGCATGAGGTTAGCGATATTATTGAGCGGTACTTGTTTGTTGCAGCCCGCACAATATTCGCCCTTGAGCGGAGCCAGCGCATCTTCACCTTTGACTCGTGATATGCGTTCATAGAGTTTTTTGAAATCACCGTCCAGCCGGTCTTCCCATTCGGCCAATTCGGCTTCCAGGCGTGTGATATCGGCGGTAATCAGGGGCTCTTCCTCTTGCACCTGCTGCTTGGCTTTATCCAGTTCCGCTTTGGTGACATTGAAGATTTTCTCGGTTTCGGTGATTTTCTCGGTCGACTCGTCGATACGTTCCATTCCTTCGAGAATCTCGTCGGCCAGAACGCTATTGGCCATTTCGGTAGCCGCAATCTGCTCCTTGAGGCCCTGATACTCGCGGTTGCTGGCAGCCGTATTCATTTGGGTTTTGAGCTTCTTGATCTTTTCTTCACCGTCACTGAGCCGACCCTGCTTGGCGTCGTTGGCAACCTTCAAATCGGTGGATGCCTTCTTCGCTGCTTCCAATTCGGCCTCGCGCTTAACCAGGTTGGCCTCATGCGCGCGAACCAGGTTCGGCCCACGTCGCAGTCGCCCGCCCAGGTCCGTAAGTTGCCGGTGAATGCGGTGTAGTGTACGAAGTGATTCAATCGGTGCGTGTGTATCTGATGACATTGATCGTTGCGATTTTGGGGTTTGAGGTATCAGGTTCCAGGAATGATGTATGAGATTTCAGATATAAGGTTTGCCGGAGCAGAGGCTTGTAAACCTCCGTATCTCACACCGCACGGCTCATACCTCATACCTTCAACAAAAAAAGCCGCTGGTCTTGTGACCAGCGGCTTGTGGTTGGCATCAAGCTGCTCGTTGGAGTTCTTCTCGCTCCAAGTCGGAGCGTTCGAGAAAGCCTTCGAGCTGCTGACTCCGCACGGGATGTTGCAGCTTCGAGACGGCTTTCGACTCGATTTGCCGCACCCGTTCACGGGTGACTTTGAAAATCCGCCCGACTTCTTCGAGCGTGTAGGTGTATCCGTCGCCCAGCCCGTAGCGCAGCCGAATGATCTCCCGTTCGCGATACGTGAGCGTTTTGAGTAACATATCGATCTTTTCTCGAAGCAATCCATTCGATGCGGCTTTGTGCGGACGCGGGAGACCGTGATCTTCAATAAATTCGCCGAAGCAACTATCTTCGCTTTCCCCGACCGGTCGGTCAAGGCTCACCGGTTGTCTACCGATGCTCAAGACCCGCTTGGTCTCTTCCATGGTCAACCCGGCGGCTTCGGCCGTTTCTTCTGTTGTCGGCTCTCGGCCCAATTCTTGCAAGAGCTTCCGCGAAGTATTTTTTAGCCGGCTCAGAACATCTATCATGTGAACCGGAATTCTAATCGTTCTGGCTTGATCGGCAATAGCTCTTGTGATGGCCTGCCGAATCCACCATGTGGCGTAGGTGGAGAATTTGTAACCCCGTCGATACTCGTACTTGTCCACCGCCCGCATCAGGCCCGTATTACCCTCCTGAATCAGATCCAGGAAGCTGAGGCCGCGATTTCGATACTTCTTGGCGATTGAAACCACCAACCGCAGGTTGCCGCCCGAGAGTTGCCGTTTGACGGCTTCGTATTCGCAGAACCGCTTTTTCATTGTCTGGCAACGCTGCCTGAGACTTCGAGGACTCTCTTGCGTAAGCAGCATCAGGTCGCGGAACTCGCGGCGCAGGTCGGCGCGGCGGTCGGCCATGTCGGGCCGCCCGGCCAGTTCGCGAATCTGGCCACGCAGACTATCCATGCGTACGGAAATTTCTTCCATTTGCCGCATGACGACTTGTACTCTCCGCGTCCGCAGGCTTAGCTCCTCGATCAGCACGAGACATTTCCGCCTGATGCGAATGAACCGCGAACGGGCTTTGGCTTTCTCTTCCACCGGAGCGCGGCGGCTGAGCAAAGTCTCGAACTCCTTGCGGCTTTGCTCCATCAGGTGGTTGAGCGTGGGGATGTTGTGCGGCATCCGCGCCTGGATTTGCTCCTTGGTGAGCCGTTCGGTCAGCGATACCTTGATCGTGCGGTCGAAGGGCAACAATCCTCGATGCACCTTGCTGAGAATGCTCAGCGTATTATTCAACGCCAAACGGCAACCGAGAACCGAATGCCGGAAACGCTTCCGTGTCAACTCGATTTTTTTCGCCAGCGAGATTTCCTCTTCCCGAGCAAGCAGCGGTATTTCGGCCATCTGCGAGAGATAAAGCCGGATGGGATCGTTGCTCCACTTGGTCAAATCGCTGGGATCGGCGAGACGCACGCCTTCGCCATTGGAAACTTCCCCGTTGGCCTTGGGCTCGGCGTCCGTTATTGCCTTTTCGGCCGAAGTGGCCTTGGCCTTGGGATCGTCGCCGTCGAAGAACTCGGGCTCCGGCGCCTCGGCCAATAGCTCGATGTGCCGTTCGTCGAGAATCGACAATAATGTGTCGAGTTTTTCGGGATCGACTGCCTCGTCGGGCAGGTAATCGGTTACCTCGTCGTAGGTCAGATAGCCTTGGGCTTTGCCCTTGGCCAAAAGGTCTCGTAAATCACTATCAAACAATTCCACCTATCCACTCCTTTCGCGCTCCATGCGACGCGTTAGGTGAAAAAAACTTGCGATCGAGGCCCGTTGCTGTGCAGACGCTTCACGCATCCGTAGGGTTGCAAGGCTTGTTAGATAATTCATTGATGGATACTAAGTTAACATCACTGCGGGGTTTAGATATAATTTGCCGGCTGCGCCGCCAATTTATATCTAAGTGCCCTTGACTCGCAATTTTGCAAAAGTCCAGAAAATTACTAAAAAGTCCTCGGATCTCGATCAACCCGACCCTGGTCCTCATCCATCCGTGGATTCGGAAATACCATGTCGAGCACGCAGGTCCCCCAGCATTTTCAGCAGCAGATCTTGTTTTTGGCTTTCGTCCAAGCCCTGGTTTTTTAGTGCTGCGAGTTGTGCGGGATCCTGCCTTTGGTTTTCGATTCGTTCGAAACTCCTTATAATTCGTGGTATTAGCGATCCGACGTCTTCAATTCTCGCCGTTCGCTCGGATTCGTCCAGTTCGACAAGAAAAGCCTTCATGGCCGGTGAGTCGAACTCCAACATCAATCTATCGAACGTGGCTTCAAGACCTTCGTCCGAAAGACGACAAAATGTTTCGTAAAGCCGCCTGCATGGCGCCTGTGTTATCTGCTCGTTCCGTATCCGGCCGCGGATCTCATCAAGAAGATCGGGCCGCTTGATTAACACCTCGAGCAACTCGTACTCGCACGGTGCCGCATTATGTAAATTGGCCGCTCGAAAGGGAATCTCGGCCGGCTCTTGCGGTTCGTATCCGTCGGTTTCGATTGCCGATAGTTCGCTGTTACATGCCTCCAAGGCGCTCATATCGCCTTGCGGTGACTGTGTTTGACCTGGCGGGGTGAGCGTCCCGCGCGGAGCGGCCAGTGGTCGGCGCGTAGCGCGGCGGAGTCGCTTCAGATGCCGGCGGACATCGACCTCCGAGACGCCGAACTCCGTGGCCAATCGCTGTAAAATCTTGTCCTCGCGAAATCCCGACACGCCGTCTTGCCGCGGAGCTTTGGCCAGAATCGACAACACTCGCTCCAACGCGGCCGTGGCGGCGTGCACGTCGTTTTGCAAATCGATTCCCCGCACCGCCACGCGCCGTGCATGCTCCAATGCGTCAACCGACTCGTTGTCCAGCAATCGCTGGAAACTTTCGGCGCCGTGCTCTTGCAAATAATCGCAGGGATCTGCTCCCGCCGGCAACGTAAGCACCTTCAGGTCCAGATCCTGGGCAACAAAAAGCTCCAGCACCTGGTTGGCCCGGTCCTGGCCGGCCTGGTCGCCGTCCAATACCAACACAACCCGGTTGGCGAAACGCTT
>JAFGTN010000119.1 GCA_016934075.1 Pirellulales bacterium | reverse complement strand
TCGGCTGATTCCTTTCCATAGCGACCGGAATCCACTTTAGCTCGGCCGGAAAAGTAGAAATAAAGCTTGTCCCCGACCACCAATGGCCCGCCCGCGACCGACTGCACGTTGCCGAATCGCCAGTCATTCGCATCCCATGAGCAGGAGATGAATCGCCTGCGATCGGGACGGTGCCAATGGAACCCGTCGCGGCTGTAACCGATCAGGATATCGTTGCGCTTATGGACTTTGTCACGTCTGGGGATTTGAGCGCCCTCCGGCCCCTGCCAGATGGAAAAGAGCCCCAGCATCAAGCTCTCGTAAGCAGCGGCATCAAGGTTGTACAGTGATGGGCCTTCGGCATATTTCTTGACCGGATTCGTTGGGTCGAGCTTGTCAGCCGCAGCCCACATGACCGTGCCGGCGGTTCTATTGAAGGACTCGGCAATCAGTTTGTGCGGGTGCGGATTCTCGGTATAGGCGCGTGCGCGGCTGCTATAACCGCCCCATCGGCACCGCTCACTGAGCACCCACACCTTGCGGAACGGGTTGTAAAACACCGTGCTTCGGTCACCTCTTGCGCCCCCGACGGCCAACGGCTCGCTCCAGTGAATGCCATCGACGCTGGATCGATAGACCATCACAAACATACGTTTTGGACCACTTGCCCTTTCCGCAGCAAAATACTTGAAACGGGCCTCGGGATCATTGTGGTCCAGCCAAATGGTGGTGGAGTCGAACGTCTTGTCGGTTGGCCTGTCCATCCCCGGCTTCAAGACGATGTTAGTGCCCATCGCAACGACATCTAAATCTGGCTTTTCCCAGTGGATGCCCTCCTTGCTGGTGGCATAGCAGGTGGCCGCCATGTTTCCGCCGTGGTACCACACCTTGAAGAGTCTGTCGGCAGGATCGAACCATACTCCGCCGCTGTACGGTGCGGCGAAACTACCCATCTTCGTAAATTCCCAAGGCTTGTCCGGTTTCAGCACGGGATTCTCCGTATAATACTCCGGCAGATGCCCCACATCAATCCAAACAAGACACTAACGAACACAACTGTCCTACACATTGTACACTCCCTATGAAGCATTGCTGGCATCAAATCAGCGCGTCTATAGACATCTCCATGCAGCCCCGGTTGGATGCCAATAAGATAAAGCCCCGATATGTGCTGCGTCAAGTGTTTGCAGGAGCGGTACAGAACGGAAGAACAAGACTCTCGTTATTCCGATTCGTGCTCCATCTGCCAACCCGGCAGGGTTACCGATTCGTGGGACTCGACCAGTTTGCCGTAAAGCTCCGGCCGCCGGGCGTTGATGTACCTTTTGCCCGAGGCATCGTCGAGTTTGTCGACCGTCAGCAGACCGACAACAACGTCGTCTTCCAAGGCGTGGCTTTCGACGAGCACCTCGCCGAAGGGATCGAGGATCATGGCCAGTCCCGGCTTGACGGTATCGTAGTCCCAGCCGATGGGATTGCTGAAGACGGCATAGACGCCGTTTTCGTAGGCCCGCGTGGGCAACCAGCGCATCAGCCACTCGCGGCCCTTGGGCCCGTGGAACTCCTTACGCAAACGGGCCGGGTCGTGGTGGCGGTTCTCCCACAAGGCACGATCGACCGTGCCCCGGCCGGGCATCTTCGAGGGCAAACAACCCGTCACGTGCGGCATGAAGATTATCTCGGCGCCCATCATGGTTGTAATCCGCACGTTCTCTGCCAGATTATTGTCGTAACAGATCAGGAAGCCGACCTTGCATCCGGCCAGTTCGATGACCTTGAATTCGTCGCCCGGCGTGAGGTGTGGGTTGACGAAGGGGTGCAGCTTGTGGAATTTTTCGATATAGCCGTCGGGACCGACCGTCACATATGTATTGAAACAGCGGCCTTGCTCGTCGCGTTCGACCAGCCCGGCCATGACCGCGACGGAGAACTCTCGAGCAATCTCGATCAAGCTTCGCACGGAAGGACCATCCGGCACGGGTTCGGCCATGTCTCGCAGTTGGACAATTCCCAGTGGCTGTATCCAGCTATATCCCGAAAGGCAACCTTCGTGGAAGCTGATGATCTCGGCACCTTGATCAACTGCCCGCCGAGTCAAATAGCGGATCCTCTCCAGATTATACTGGCGATCATTGTCGCGGTGTTCGAATTGTGCGGCAGCGACCCGTATATCACGCATAGCTGGATTTCCTTCTGGTGTTTTTCAACGGGCTGTTTAGGTTCCGGTATTATAGCCAGAAATACCAACTAGTTTTACTGTTCCTCTAACAGCTCATCCATCAACTCGCGTTTGTCAAACTTGAAATTCCCTATCCACCCCCTGCGGCGGAAAAACAAGATCATGCCGGCCGCGGTAATAATCATTATCAACCAAGTTATTGGATATGCCCACCAGATGTGCAACTCGGGCATGTTGTCGAAATTCATTCCATAAATCCCCGCCAGAAACGTCAGCGGGATAAAAATAGTTGCAACGATAGTAAGTACCTTCATCACTTCGTTTGTGCGATTCGAGACCGCCGACTGATACGTATTCATCAAACCGCTGACCATCTCTCTGTACATTTCCATAACCTCTAGGGTTTGAATGCAATGGTCGTAGGTAGCGCGTAGATACACTAGAACTTCGTTCTCAATCAAAGGATGAGAGTCGCTAATCAGAGAATTGACCGCCTCTCGTTGGGGCCACATTGAACGACGAAGATTAACCAGGCGGTTCTTAATCTGGTTCAGATGCAGCAGCACAGCAGGGGATGGGTGACGCACTACGACATCTTCAAGCTGCTCCAGGTAATTCCCGATATTCTCCAAGACCGGATAGTAAGCATCTATGATCGTGTCAAACAGCGCGTAGGCCAGGTAACTTGGACCGTGCTGTCTCATGCGGCCTTTGGGATTACGAATCCGCTCTCGTATCGGGTCGAAGACATCTCCATATCGTTCCTGAAAGGTGATGACATAGTTCTTGCCGAAAACGATGCTGACCTGTTCGACGTTGATACCCGCGGATTCATCGAATGTAACCATTCGGGCAATTAAGAGCAACTGGTCATCATAAGATTCAGCCTTGGGCCGTTGCGGAACATTGATGATGTTCTCCATGGTCAACGGATGGAGCGAGAAAATTTCACCGATCTTGCGAATGGCTGCTTCGTCGCCGAATCCCTGAACATCGATCCAAGTGACGGTTTGTTCGCTATGGGCTTCCCGAAGCGTTTCCAGATCGGATACATCTTGTTCTTCAACTTGCTGCCGGTTGAAGGACATAATGCGAATCTTAGGAGGCGGGGCGCCGTCTTCGATCACCAGCGTGCCCGGTCGTGCCCCGACTTCAGGATGTTTTTTCTTAAACATCATACCTGCCTGCCATATAATCGTTTAAGCTTCTTGGATATCGCAGGGAACCGCAACACTCATAACGTGCAAAGGTCCACGTTATCGAAGTTTCGTCCATAAAATTGCATGTACGCAGCCTTCCGTTCGAGGGCTTCAATCACGTATCGAGTAAAATTGATCTTGGTAAATTTCTGCGCGTTACCCAGTCCGCCCGGACTGAAAACGTTAATTTCCATAAGCTTGTCGCCGACAACGTCTAGCCCGACCAGGAACATGCCATCCTGTACCAGTTTGGGTCGCACGATCTCGGCGACGTGAAGGGCTTCATTGGTCACCTCCGCCTCGGCAAGAGTTCCGCCCGCGTGGATATTGGATCGCATGTCGCCCCCGTTGCGAATTCGCCGGAAAGCGCAATACTTGCCCTTCACACACAGCGGTCGGCCGTTCATGACAAACAGTCGCATATCGCCCTCGCTGGCGGCCGGAAGATACTGCTGGGCAATAACAAATCCGTCGCGGCTGACAGCGTCGATCATCTGGTTGATGTTCGGTACATCGTCGGGTCGTACCAAAAACACATTGGCGCCTCCCGAACCCTGCAACGGCTTGAGCACGATATTCCCCCCCTCCTCCTTGGCGAATTCCTTGATCTCGTTATGGTCGCGCGTGATCAGAGTGCGGGGTCTCACTGCTTCTGGAAACAGTTCAAAATACATCTTGCTGGAAGCCTTGGCCAATCCATTGGGATCGTTGACGACAATCACACCGTGACGCATGGCTACGCGGCCGAACTCAACGGCGACAGTCGCCGCCCAGGGACGTGTTATGATGTCGTCTGAAGGAACATTTCGAAGCATCAAAATATCCAAATCGTCCACCGTGATCCGCTCCCGGATCGCGTTCTTGCCTTGAAGTTGCTGCAAAAAGGTCTCGGATGTCTTGTATTTCCTCTTCGGCACCGAGTAAGCACGAGCGTGGACTCTCTCATCTGGATCGTAGGCCACGTCGCCCACACCCATCACCCAGACATCGTGGCCTAAATTGATGGCTTCGCAGGCCAGTCGCACAGTCGTATATGTTGCTTCTTCCGTTTTAACGTCGTTGACAATGAATCCAATTCTCATGGGATATCCTTTTCAACTTTTGAAATTATATTTTCACACATTTTACGCGTGTTCAAATACTTTTTGGTAGAGGGTATCGCCCACTTTTGTTTACTGATTCGTTATAGTCAGATTTATTATCATAATTGTTTGATTTGCACCACTTGTGGTTCGGGGCAAAAGAGATCGTCGGAGGCCACTCTCATGCGGCGTCTCCCCGCCTATTTGAGGTATTTATAGAAAGCGGCATCTGTTGCTCAACCGATCTAATGTGGAGATCCATCTGCGGAAATGCAATTTCGACCCCCTCCTGATTGAAACGGTCGTGTACAGCCTCGTGTAACTCATGGATCGTATCCAAGCGAATGTCCATACTGGCAATATAGCAGCGCAAAACAAAGTTGAGCGTACTATCACCGAAAGATTCGAAAGTGACCCTCGGCTCCGGATCTTCCAGCACATTGGGATGATCCGTTGCAATCGCAATCATCAATTCGCGGGCTTTACGGGTGTCTGATTTGTAGGCCACTCCCACGGAGATTACGATGCGATTAACGGGGTCGCTGAGCGTCCAGTTGAGCAACCGTCCGGTGATCAATTCCTTGTTGGGAACGATTAGCTCCTTGCGGTCCCAGTTCCTCACGGTGGTTGCACGAATGCGAATATCAGTTACCGTCCCGGTAGTGTCGCCCAAGGTAATTACGTCGCCGACACGGATGGGGCGCTCAAACAACAGGATCAGCCCGGAGATGAAATTCGCGAACACCTCCTGCAGTCCAAATCCCAAACCGACAGTCATGCCGGCCGCGAGCCATTGCACGCTACTCCATGTGATGCTCATGGTGTGACATGCCATGAAAACACCAACCAAGGCGACAAGATAGCGCAGCAGGACCGATATTGCATGTCGGCCGCCTTTGTCGAATCGCAGCCGGCCAAGCAGCGCGATTTCCAGCAATGCCGGTAGGTGTCTGCCTATCACGAATGTGGCTACCAGGATCAGTCCGGCTAACAATGCGTGGCGAGCCGTGGTCGGAACCACTGTCGAAATGCTCTTGGGGATTTGATTTCCACTAGCATCTTTTTGTGTTTCCACGACCTCGACGGTACTGTACCAAATTGTCTGTTTGTCGAGCACTTTCAAGGCTGGAAGGACGTCCGCCCAAATCATCCAACTGCCCACGAGAAAACAAACAGCCACGGCGTTGTAGAGCAGGTAGTTCAACCGTTGATGAATCAGTGAAAGCTCTTCTTGAGCATCAGCCACCGGGACCGCCAGGGAATTATTCTGGATGTTTTCGGATTCGCCCGCTTGCCGCTCCTTCATGTGGGCAAGTGCCAGATTTCGCCGTTTGACCAGAAACCAGCGGGAAACGACGGCCTGCAGCAAAACCAATCCCAATACCAGGGCCAATGTGGTTTCCAATCGCAATGCCAACTGCTGAGCCGAATAGTAGTAGCCGATCGCTGCCAGCAGTGCCAGTGACGAGGGCAGTCCGATCACCAAAATATAGAAACCGAACCTAAAACGTATCAGCCAATGATCTGGTTTGCGACTCAACATCTCGCGCAAGACATTGTTCTTTGCAAAAAAGACGGCGTGCATGAAAGCAGCCAGTAGCAGCATTGCTATGATGAAGGCGATGCGGCCGAGCGAGTTCTCCCACTCGCGATCTTGGTAGCGTCCGGCAAAGATCACCAAAAACACAAGTGGCAACCCGCCATATGTGAGCCAGCGAAGATGTCTTCTCGCTATCGCCAGGCTGTACTCCGACCAGCCGAAATGCGACTCCGCTAGATGTCCCGGACGGCAAAGGAGTCGAGTGAATTTCACTACCCAAAGCAAGAGGGCCGAATACCGCAGCCCGTAGCCGACCGCCTGCCCCAAATCCGAAGTTCCTCCGGTTCGGGCCATCCACCATCCGGCGAGTATGAGCAGTAATGGCAAGGGCGCGGATATCGCCACTACTATCAGTAGCCCTTCCAGTGTCGGCCAGATCTTTAGAGAGGCTCCGCCGGAAGAAACGGTACAAACATTCCGCATTCGTTTGCGTAGATGCGTCTGCAAGGCGATCAAAATCCCAAAGACCGCAATCACCAGAAAAATGATTCGGGGTTGTCTTATAACTCCCACCCCGCATAGTTTGGATAGCTCGATCCAGGAACTCGGCCGTGCTAGACTCATCAGTCCCTTAGCCGTATCAGCCACGCTATTGGGTGCCAATATTTCCGCACTGCGCACCCAAAGCACTCGCTCCTCGACATAGCTGGTGACTTCCTCTATCTTAGCGACTAGTTTGCGATTGCTGATCTCCAATTCGCTCAGCTCAGTCAAATACTGGTCGTGAGTGTTGATAAGCTTGTCTAGAAGGTCTCTTTTCTTCTCTAACAATTCCTTGGCCGCTTCCCGAAGATAGTACTGCCCATCCGCATCAGCAAAGGATCCGTCGAGGTCGTCAACCGCATTGGCTGCCGCCGTATCGAGGTCCCCCAGCGCGGTCCGCTCCTCTTGGCGTTCCATTCTTTCCAAGTTCGCCTCGGGCATGACCCGGGAGACAAAACTAATTCGCTGTTCACACTTATCCGTGTCCGGCAACTCGCTTCGTTTCGTTCTTAGTATCAGGCCGATACTGGTAGAGTTGCCCGCATAGTGTACTTTCTCTTGGATTTTCTTGAAATCCGCTTCGAGTTCTGCAAGTGTTTTTCCGGTTACAATGACTTCATTGGCTGTCTTTGTGAGCGATTCGGCGAGTTTTTTGTGCTCTTCAGCCAGTGTTGCGTTCCGCTTGGCCAACTCGTGCAAGGCGGGATGCGAGTTGGCTACCGCCCGTTTAGCTTCTTCGGCCTGACGCTCCGATTCGGATTTCCTCTTGGCGGCCACGGCAAGTTGAAGAGCGGCAACTTGTTTTTCCCGCATGTTCTTTTCCCGGCGGGCCAAGTCACGTTGCAGAGGCATGAGTTCCACCAGAGCATCGTAGCGCCGGATTTCAACTTGATATCGCTTGAGTTGGTGTTCCAGTGCAGTCATGTGGGCTGCAAGCTCGATACGCCGAGCCGAAACTAATTCGGGAGATTCCCCGTTTCCAGGTGGAGAGGCTAGCTGTTTTTTGGCCGCATCAAGACGCTGCTTCGAATCATCGATGAGTTTCGCTAGCTCTGCCTTTCGCTCACCACGAACCTTGAGTTCTTGCTCGCGTTTGGCGAGTTCAGCCTCCGCTTCCTTCAATTGCAATTCTGCTTGTGAAAGGTCCTGCTCCATTTTACGAAGAGTAGTCTCCGCCGGAGGCGTTTTAGAGAAGTCCGGCACGGCCGTGGCAAGTTGTGCCTTGACTTTTGCAACCGACTCCAACGCACCGGTAATATCAGCCTGATATTGCGTAGTCTTTTCTAGAGCTTCTTCTGAAGCAGTGATCCAATCCAGGGCTGCCTTGTATCGTTTGAGTAAGTCCGCCTTTGCAGTCTCTTCTAGCTGTTGAGCGTTCTTGACGGTCTTAAGATGCTCTTCGATCTGCTGCCTGGTCGGGCTGGATTCGTCGTTCGCGCTTTCTTTCACCGGCGGCGAAACCGCACTCTTCGGCGCATGTTTCTGTACGGATGATGCGTTTGGAGATATCTGTGCTCTGCTAGCATCGCTATCTCCGGCTACAATAGGTGGTTTAACCTCTGAACTTTCCTCAGCGGCACTCGCAGGCGTCCCCCCCTTGGAGAATGCCAATAATAAAGGAAATAGGACAACTGTCGGCAGAAGCCTTCGTCGGAACTTGATCCACATACGCCGTTCTCTTCCTTGATCAGGCTTGCGGGATTAGCATTTTGCCGTGTGTAACACCGATTTCAACCCGGTGTAATTACCGAGGATGAATGCGAGACGGCAAGAGAAATTCAATATAGCTGACAAACGAAAGATGGACAACGCCGCTTTGGCCTGCTGCCATTGGTCTATCGGAAAAATAAATTTGCAGTCACCCCCCTACTATTGAAACGTTCCTACTGAATTAGGTGTGACGACAGATTTATCATTTTTTTTCTGCTTGGATCGAGAAAATAAGTTTTCTGCTTGACACTTTTTTAGTGATATTTAGAATCACGATTAGTGCTCACGGGGCACGGGATCGAGAGCGGAGGTATTCTTTGCGAGTCATCTCAACTCGTACGGGATCGTTCGCGCGCATACCGCGGGATGTGTGCCGGACTCAACCGGCTTTTCCGTGACACTGGTATCTCGGAAACTTCCACGAAGGCATTTCCGCTTGAAGGTGGCACGAAACACAATCGAGCAAAAATGTCGCGGGGCTGGGACTGGAATTGCTCGTGTGCTCCTGGGTGCAGGGAGGGAAGCATCGCTGAGCAATATGGACGGAGGAGGGTAGGAAGGCTGCCGAACGATCGGCGCCCTCGCGAAGAATACGAGGGCGCCGGGTAGCCGAGTTTCCGTGGTGGGCTCCTGGCTATAGCCGCGAAAGGGCTCGTTCGATACGTGCCAGGCAACTCTGCTTGCCCAACAGCTCCATGGCTTCGAACATGCCCACGCCCTTGCCCTTGCCGGTCACGGCCACGCGCAGGGCGTGGATGATCTGACCGATCTGGATATCTTGTGCTTCGACGAAATCGTGCAACAGTTTGTCGAGGCTCTCGGCGTCGAAGGCTTCGCTACCGGCAAGTTGCTCTTTGAACTTACCTAAAAGGTTCGCCGCTTCGGCCGCTTTGCGTAAACGTTTCTCGAATGCCTTTTCATCGAACTCCAATTCTTCGTCCCCGGTGAAGAACTCGTCGAATTCCAAAATGTCGCCAGCCACCTTGATGCGGTCACCCGTCGCCGCGACAACGGCCTCGACGTGGGCCTCGTCCACGCCCGAGGCGGGTGAGGGAACGTACTGGGCACGTTGCAAGAAGGGCATCACCATCTTCAGCTTGTCGTCGGCCGGCAAGTCCTGCATGTGCCGCTCCTGGAAGGCTTGCAGCTTCTTGGCGTCGAAACTGGCCGCCGCCTTGTTTACCCGTTCGAGCGAAAAATGTTCGACCAGTTGATCGATAGTAAAATGCTCGGTCTTGTCGTCCAGCGACCAACCTAGCAGGGCCAGGTAATTCACAATCGCCTCGGGCAAAAAGCCCACCTGGCGATAGAACTCGACGATCACGGGATTGAATTCCTCGGGCGAGGTTTCCAGTCCCATTTTTTCTGCAATCTCCTGGCCGTGTTTTACAAGCTTGGCGAAGTCCTGATTCTTGAGATACTTATCGAGTTTACGCTTGCTCAGTTTGTTCTTGCTGCCCGGCTCGGCCACGAAGGGCAGGTGGGCGTATTGAGGCAACTCGTAGCCTAGCGATTGGGCGATAAAAATCTGTCGCGGAGTATTGGAGAGATGTTCCTCGGCGCGAATCACGTGCGAGATTTGCATGGCATGGTCGTCAACCACGCTGGCCAGATGGTAAAGACATGAGCCGTCGGCTCGCTGGATGACGTGGTCCTGTTCGCGCGCCCAATCGAATTCGACCTTGCCGCGAATCAGGTCGTCGATTACCAGCGTGCCCTCGCGGGGCATCTTCAGACGCACGATGGCCGTGCGCCCCATGCTCTCGAACCGCCGGCGGTCCTCGGGCGTTTCGGCCATCCATTTCCGACTGTAAAGAAAGTCGCGTTTTTCCCGTTGGGCCTCTTCGCGTTCGGCCTGGATCTCTTCGGTGGTGGCATAATCGCGATAGGCCAATCCGCGTTGGAGCAACTCCTCGACCGCCTCTTCGTATTTCTTCGAACGTTCCGATTGAAAATACGGCCCGTAATCGCCGCC
>JAFGTN010000118.1 GCA_016934075.1 Pirellulales bacterium | reverse complement strand
GGCACTGACCGCATTCTTCCAAGCCGACGCCGATGATAAACGCAAAGAAACCCGCCCGCAACGCATCCCGGTTTTTCTCAATTGGGACTATAACTGCTTAACGCTTGGTCCCGAAGGGCTGGCTGAGTTGGTGGCCGATGCCAAATGGGCCGGCGTCGACGGCATCAACATCCGCATCAGCAACAAGGGCGCCCTCAACCGTCGCACGGCCGCGGGTACGACCTACCATGAGCGGCTCGACGCCTTCGGCGCCGACTACGATCCGTTGGCAAATCTTGTGCGAGAATGCCGCAAACAGGGGATCCAATCGACTGTCTGGGTCGATCTGTTCGAAGCCGCATACGACAGACTGATCCATACCCACCCGGAGTTCTCGCCGCGAGGCCGCTCGGGCAAGCCGCGTCTGAGCGGGTTCCCCTGCTACAGCCACGAAGAAGTCCGCCGTCACATGCTCGAACTGGTGGACGAGATGGCCCGCTACAAGCCCGACAATGTTTTCTTCTGCACCAAGTCCAGTCATATTCCCAAAAACCACCTCAATCAGCCGCACAATCGCGACTCGGGCTTCAACCGGCCGGTTGTCGACTGCTATCGCGAACTTTATGGCATCGACATTCTCAAACAGCCTTTCGACCAGAAAAAAATGGGACTCATCCGCGGCGAGTTTGTCATCGATTTCCTCGTCGAGGCCAAGCGGCGGCTCAACTCGCGAGGAATTCGCACCATTGCCGGCGCGACCGTGAGCGGACGTCTGCAACCAGCGGGGCCGAACCTGTTGCTCGACTGGAGAAGGATGGTCGAACGCCATGCGGCCGATGCGATACTCATGGCCAACAGCCGAGGCGAGTATTATGCCTTCTACGATTCGAAAGGCCGAAAAAAATTCCAGGAAATCAAAACCGCCTGTGAACGGGCAGATATGGATTTTTACGCGTACATAATCTCCAGCGGCACCCACCAGCCGATCAGCAAAAAGGTCGGCTTCGCCGGGCTGTTGGATTATCTGCCCAGTCAGATCGCCTACCTGCACGAGCTGGGCGCCGATGCCGTATTGATCCACGACCTCGACCTCTATAGCCTCGACCGAAACCTCCGCCGCGCACTGTGGCGCGCGGCTGGTCGAAGGCCTTCGCTCGACAAAATACTATCCGGTAAATCAAATACCGATAAAGAGACTATCGAGACGCCCACCCCGAAATCGCTTGAAAAACTTTTCCCCAGTGGAGTTCCCCAGGGGCGGTTCGAAGATGGCAACAGCGATTTTTGGTACCTTGTGTCTTGCTGGACAAACGATCTCGGCTTGCCTACGGCAAATTGCTCCTTCGAATGCTCGGCCGCGCGCAAACACCCCATCGGCTGGAAACCCGCCAAAACCGAGAATCCCAAGCTTCAAGCCGTTTATGATTGGAAGGTGATGCACGACCATCCGGAATCGGGACGCACTTACCACGGTCGCTCGAGCGTGATGCTTGCCGCCGAACCGGGTGCCGGAAAAAACTCCAACCGTACAATAGCTTGGGAATCATGGATCGATGTGCCCAAAATACCGTTGGAAAAACAAATCATCCGCGTCCAGGCACACGGTGAAGACCTTGCCGGCATCGCCGCCGCGGGAATGACTGTCGATTTTCTAGACGCTCAAGGCAAGCCACGAGACACGAGAACCGTGACATGTCCGACCGCTGGCACTTTCAGTTGGCAACCGCTGGTGTTGTCCAGGCAGTTCGATCCCAATACCCAAAAGTTGCATGTCAAACTCTTCCTCACGGCGGCCGAGACAAAGGACAACACTGGACGGCTGTGGTTCGACTCTTTCGAGATCGTTCCCGCCCTGCCGGTCGATCAAACCGATCTGCGGGTTGTCGAAACGGACGGCGGTTGCCTGCGGTTGAAAGCCCGGCCGGGAGTCGAACTAGCCTGCGTGCCCTTCCGCGTGGATTCGAAGAATTTGCCCGAAAAACTGCGCCTCAGACTCCGCGCGGACTGTCCGCTGAAGGTAACCCTCAAGTGGCGCGGCGGCAAGAATGCGGACAAAACCGTCGAGGTTGGCAAGAAGTGGGGCTGTTTCGAGATGCCCCTGACGCTGAAAGAAGCCGTCGGCGCCGCCCGTGTAATTATCAGTCCACGGGGGACGTCCACACTGTTGATCGATGACGTAGAGCTACAATAACTTCGAAGCGATCAAATCCTTGGCCGCTTGCCGTCCGCTGGTCCAAATATGCGCGCGGGCGATTTTTTCGGCGCCGTCGGCGTCTTTTTTGTCAATCATCTCGACCAGCGTACGGTGATCGCTGATGACACGTTGCATGTGCGCGACGACCTCTTCTTTGGAAGGTACGTTGCGTCGCATACGGCCGGGATGGACATAGAAGGCGTAATGGCTTTCGGCCAACATGAACTTCATGAAGTGGACCAGACGCTGGTTGTGACTGGCGTCGGCAACCATCTCATGAAAGCGATGATCGAGATGCGCCCAACGATCCGAACCGTAATTTCCTACCTCGCTTTCGGCTTCATCGCAGATCATTTCCAACTCGGCCACGTCCATGTCAGTGGCATGAATGGCCGCCATGCGGGCTGCGCCGCCGTCAAATATCTCGCGGAACTCGCTGAGCTGGCGGATGTCGTCGGGCGTGTAGCGCCGCGTCCGCACGCCTTCCCATTTCTCACCGCCAACCAGCAGCCCCTGGGCCACCATCTCGCGGACGGATTCGCGGACGGGAATGCGACTCACGCCTAGCTCGTTGGCCAGGTTGCGTTCCACAAGTTTTTCGCCGGGCGTCGATTGTTCTGAAAAAACCAGCTTCAAAAGCCGATCGTATACGCTGGATTCATCGCCAATATGTGAAAAAGGCATTTTTATGTCTCGCTTTTTATGGTCCAAACTGGACTTTTGCAAAATTGCGAGTCAAGGGCACATGTAAAAGAAAGCTTTGCGAAGCGAAGGTTTCTTTTACATTGTCTTGACT
>JAFGTN010000117.1 GCA_016934075.1 Pirellulales bacterium | reverse complement strand
TCCCAGGCCGTCAGCCGGGCGCCTTGCAAGAGCGGTCGAGTTTCATCGGCATAGGCGTGTATCTTTTTGCCCGACTCGACGGCCGCGTAAATCACGGCCAGGGCCGTGCCGTAATCGGCCGTGGCCAACCCGCCTGCGTTGCAGTGCGTCAAGACGGTTTGTCCATCGGATAGAAGTTCCGCTCCGTGGCGGCCCATGCGACGGCAGATTTCCCGGTCTTCTTCGTGAATCGCGCGTGCTTCGTCCAGCAGTCGCTGGGCGATTTGGGCAGATGTCTTTGTATCTCCGCCGTCGCGATATGCTTCGACGGAGGCCTTCATCCGCTCGATCGCCCAAAACAAATTGACGGCCGTGGGGCGGCTTGAAGCCAGATAGTCGGCCACCTCGTCGAGTCGGGCGAAGAATACCTCGCGGCTGTCGGTGCCGGCCACCGTCTGTAAGCCTATGCAAATACCATAAGCGGCCGCGATACCGATGGCCGGGGCGCCGCGCACGCGCAGCATCTTGATGGCTTCCCAAACGGTCTTGACATCGCGGCATTCGATTTCTTTCAACTCGATCGGGAGAAGCGTCTGGTCGATCATCGCCAGATGCCCGTCAATGCCGCCAATCCAATGTAGGGTGTCAAGGTTCTTCATTTTATTATTTGATCGATGACAGAAGAATATCAGGTGAAATTTACAGAAGGCAACGAAGAAAACGAAGGTTTTGCGTTGGCGATTTTATATTTAAAAAAAGTATCTAAACAAATAAAGGGCCGCATAATAGTGAGAATAAATACGAATAAACACCCTTCGTTTCCATTGTTGTCTTCTGTTATTTTTTCTTTACGTATCCGACTTTCGTCATTCTGACATTCTTAATTCTTTCCTCATTCGACCTTCTTCATTCGACATTTCCGGTTATCTATTCCCCTTCTCGAATAGCCGTCTGCAAGGCCGCATTTTTGGCGGCAATTTTTTCGGCGAGACCTTGCTTGAAGGCCTTGTATTTTTCCTGCAAGGCCGGATCGTTGAGGGCCAGGATCTGTACGGCCAAGAGGCCCGCGTTGCGAGGTCCGCCCATGCCCACCCCCACGGTGGCGACTGGCACGTCGCCGGGCATCTGCACGGTCGACAGCAGAGAGTCCAGCCCGCCTTGCAACTGTGTCGGGACGGGCAGGCCGATAACAGGCAGCGTCGTGTGCGAGGCGACCACGCCCGCCAGGTGCGCGGCTCCGCCGGCGGCGGCGATAATGACCGAAAGGCCGCGCTGGGCGGCCGAGGTGGCATATTCCTGTACAACCTCGGGCGTGCGGTGGGCGCTCATTACGTTGACTTCAAATGGTACGTCGAACTGGTCCAGGGCGGCGGCCACGGCCTTGATCTTGGGCCAATCGCTGTCGCTGCCCATCAAAATACCAACGCGTGGTTTGGTTGAATCGGTCATTTGTGTCACCTGTGTGTAATTGACTAATGTCTTGATACTATACTAAGCGCGAAGCGCAAGCGAGGAGTTGTGGCATTTGTCATCACTTATGCGTCTCTCGCTTGCGCTTCGGGTTAGTATAAATGTTTTGAAATCCGACAATTCAACATTTCTTTCTACACCGCGAAACGCGAGTCGAGTTGCATGCCAAATGTTTTGGCAACCGCTTCGTTTGTAAGGACGCCTTTGTATATGTTGATTGTGCGAGCGAACATTTCATGCCGGTTGGATCAACCCAATGCTTGCAGTAGGTTATTCAGAGTAGTCTTTGCATCGCCAAGCATCAAGATCGTCTTGGGATTGAGATAGAGAGGGTTATCTACACCCGAGTATCCTGGACGTGCATCCAAGTTGCATACCAAGACGTGTTTTGCCTCATGGGCAGCTAGAATCGGCATGCCCGAGATAGGTGTCCCCTCGGTGGTGATTGCTGCGGGATTGACGACGTCGCAAGCTCCCACAATCAATACCAAGTCAGTCTCTTGGAATTGGGGGTTGATCTCGGGCAGGTCAAACAGTATGTCAGGATCGGCCTCAGCTTCGGCCAAAAGCACGTGCATGTGACCGGGCATTCGACCGGCAATGGGATGGATTGCGAACTGAACCTCTTTACCTTGCTTCTTGAGCAGTATGGCGATCTCCACGACCTCAAATTGAGCATGAGCCAGCGCCATTCCATATCCGGGAATCATGATGACCTTTTGAGCATTCCTTGCCGCCTCAACGGCACGGTCAAGTGGTGCTTGAGCTGGAGATTCCGTAGTCTCTTCGATGGAGAATGATGGTAGCGAAGCCTCAATGTTTTTCGTATCTGCCAACGCCGCCGTTGCTGGCTTCAAATCAGCAGCGATGAGCACATTGAACAGACTGCGATTCATTGCCGCGCACATAACATGTGTCAGAATGGAGCCCGAGGCAGCTACGGTGGCACCACATGCAATGAGTAGTCGGTTTTGAATAACGATTCCACAGAACGACGCCGCTATTCCAGCCGTAGCATTGAGGAATGAGATAAGCACGGGCATGTCCGCGCCGCCGATTCGCATGGCAAATATGATGCCCAACAGAATCGACAGTCCGATTAAGCCCAGCGATGCGCACAGCAGTGTTGCTCCAGTAGTGTTGCTCGCCACGAAGCCGAATGCCGCCAGGCTCAGAAGCAGGGTTGCCAGAATGTTATTATGTTTTTGCAAGAGGGTGGGCGTTTGACGCACGATGCCGGCAAGCTTCGCGCTAGCGACCATGCTGCCGCTGAACGTGACTGCGCCAATAATAATTCCGAGAATACCGGAGATCTGCCCAACAACACCTAAGTCGGTCTGATTGCGTGTCAACTCAACATAGGAGATGAGGAAGGCGGCAATTCCTCCCGCACCGTGCTGGAAGGCGACCATCGCGGGGATTTGGATCATGCCGACGCGCATCGCCACGAGCCATCCGACGACGCTGCCGGTCGCCATCGCAAGGATGACAATTGCCGGTCCTTGGAGCGTATTCCGAGACAGCACGACAATCATGGCGCACAACAGGGCGAAAGCAGCCGTGATGTTTCCACGCCGGGCACCCCGGGGAGTCCTGAATTGTCCCATGGCCACAAAGAAGATTACAATAATTACTAGATCAATCACAAGGTGCCAACGGGTATCCATGATGTCGCCAAATATAATAATGTGATTTGCAGACACTCGCAATGAAGGAAAGGTTAGGGCGAAGATGACGTCCAGCGTGACCAAAATATCTAGGAATTAGGTTGTTTTCGATGGAACATTTTCACCATACGATCCGTGATGGTGAATCCGCCAACCACATTAAATGCAGCCAGAGCAATGGCCGAGGCGCCAAGCAGTTTCTCCGCCGTCGTTGTCTCGGTCGCAAATAGAAGGATCCCTCCCAAAATGGTTACGGCGGAGATGGCGTTCGTCAGGGACATCAGGGGTGTATGTAATCTCGCAGGAACGCTTGAGATTAAAAGATATCCCACAATGAATGAGATTACGAACACGGAAACCATAAGCAGAATATCAGGCATGTTTTACACCTCAAACAGATTGGGAGCGATTATCGTTTATTAATGGCCTTTAGCATGCCCTGATGGACAATTTCTCCATGGTATGTCACGAGAGAATGCTGCACGATATCGTCGTCATAATCGGGTTTGTCAACGCCGTTCTTGAAGAGGTTCTCGACAAAATGGAGAATGTTATGAGCATAGAGCCAACTGGCATGGACGGGCATCGCTCCGGGAATGTTCCATTGTCCGCAGAGATGAACCCGATGTTTCACGATATCACGCCCAGGTTCAGTGATTTCGCAATTGCCGCCTTGATCGATGGAAACGTCAATAACTACCGAGCCGGGCTTCATATTCTGGACCATCTCTTCCGTGATGAGCGTGGGAGCGACTTCGCCGGGCACGAGGGCACTGAGAATGCTTACATCTGCCTCTCGCAGATGCGGTTCGATCGCTTCCCGTTCTTTTTCAAGCCACTCTTCGGGAAGTGATTTGGCGTATCCGTCCTCACCAACCGCAAACTCGGCGGGAACGTCAAAACCGACAATCTTGGCTCCAAGGCTATCGGCCGCCTTACGCGCGTCCTCTTTGATGTCTAAAGCCATGATCGATGCTCCCAAGCGTTTTGCGGTAGCAATGGCTTGCAGCCCGACGACACCGATGCCGATCACGAAGAATTTTGCCGGTTTGATCGTCCCGATGGCCGTGCCGATCATCGGGATAAACTTCGGACACCGATTGGCGCCGATAAGCACCGACTTGTAACCCGTGACGGTGCTCATCGACGTCAACGCATCCATCGTTTGTGCACGTGAAATCCGCGGAATGCTATCCATCGTCATCGTGGTCATATTTTTCTGGGCCAGCATTTTGATCATTTCGTGATTCGACGGTGACGCAGGATGAAGAAAGGCGATTAAGATGGACTCAGGCCTCATCATCTCGGCTTCATGTTTGCAGGTTTGCTTGTTGAACCATGGCTGTTTGACTTTCAGGATGACGTCTGATCTGTAAAACAGGTCTTCGGGGTCTTCAACGATTTGTGCTCCGACATTGGCATACTCCGCATCATCGTGCAGTGCCCCCTCGCCCGCCGACGACTGAACGAGGACTTCGAAGCCCATTTTGATGAATCCCGACACGGTTTCCGGCAATGCAGCGACCCGCAACTCATCGTCCAGTATTTCTTTTGGAATTCCAAGAATCATAGAATCGGACTCCATGTGTTTACTGTTTTATTGAAACCGTTTACGGCTCTCAGAAACAATCTGAAGCATTTGAGCACCACAACGGGGTAGTTTCCGTATCAGCCAATCAATTATTGCTCCCTCAAGAATGGCTTTTCGGAGACATTTTCCCTAGAAAGTTGTATTGCCCCAACTTGATACTCGTCGCGATTGATTTCCGTGGGAGCGTTGATGATAATGCTATTGCTTCCTGATCACTTTTGAACGGACCGTTGTCATGACGAAATCAAGAAAGACCTTGTTTAACAAAGCGAGGGGAAGAGTGCAAGGGGCTGGATGAGCTTTTGCAAATAGGATTGATAAAATGGGAAGAGCGGCACTATTAAATATGATTGTCGCAAGAAACAACAACGGGGCGAAGCTCCCGCTGAGCCGATAATTGATAATAAGCTTGACGTCCGTGTTTCCGGCTGTATGGCACGCCCATAGCGTAGCGATGGGCGTGGTGGGGGTGACTTTGTTTCAAACACCGCCTTTCATGACCTTTCACGCCCATTCTGGGCGTGCCATACACACGTTATTATCAGTCGGCGGAACTATCCAGCCAGGCGGCTACGCCTTCTTCGATGGCTTTAAGCTCACCGAGAAACTCGCCCGTGATTTCCTCGCCCGAAAGCCAGATGGTGTTCGAGCCCTCGATCTGGCACGGTGGCACGTGGACGGTGCCTTTGAGCGGTTTGTAGCTGAAATTGATTTCGGGGATGTCGGCCGAGAGCGGATAATGCAGTGTGGCCCAACCACCGCCGGGTAGTTGGTTATCCATGAAGGTGAAGACTGCCACGCGTTCGGCAACGCGATATGCTTTTTCCGCCAAATCGGCATCGTCCATATCGAACTTCGACATGATGCGAAGCAGTTCGCCGGCTCCCCAGCCGACTTTGCATTTGGATGGCCAGAGGTATGTATCAAGGCGGGCCTGGTCGTCGAAATCAATCAGCTCGATGGCGGCGTCGAGATAGGGCCGCGCTTTGGATTCGTCGGCGCCCCAACGTTCGCGTAGTGTCTCGTAGAGCACGACGAGAAACGCGGTGGCCGTGCCCGTCTGCCAGCCTTCCTGCTTGGGGTGTATGCCGTCGACGACTTTGAAGATACGTTCGCCGGGGCCGACTTCGGTGACCAGTTCACCGTCAACGGTTACCTGGCTGTAGACTTTACCCTGGGCGATGTGCGGGCGGTTGAGGTCGACCCAATTTTTCAGCCAATTGCCGGCTGCCACGGCCTGTTCCTGCATGTCGAGTGCGACCATCAGGTGCCCCAAAAATGAAGTGTTGAGCGTGCCGATGGTCGGGGGCGGTTCGGGTTTTTTGGGGTCGTCGCCGATGCAGTGGAAACAACCGCCCGAGCTGTGCTGGTATTGCAAAATGCGGTCGAGCACCAGTGGCTTGCGGATTACCGGATGATCGATCCAGGCGGCCACCTTGCCGAATGTCATGGGACGGTAGACTCGTTGCAGGTCTTTATATTCGAAACCCTCTTCGGGGAAGTAGAAATCGCCGTTGGGTTGCAGCGATTCTTTTTCGACCCAGTCGAGTACATGGGCGATGGTGTCGTGATCGACGCCGGAGGCGAACATGCCCCAGGAGACTTTGTGGTTGTAGCTGACGTTCCGCTCGCCGGCGATGGGACCATAGGGTGCAACCCGGCCTTCGAGAAAGCGGCCTCCCTCGGCCAGTGATATACGCATGGCTCCCAACAGGTGCGACGGATCGGTAATTCTCCAATGGAGGTTGTCGGTGGATTGGCAAGTCATGGGTAATCTCCGGTAAAAATTGGCTTTGAAGCTTGTAGAATAACAAATCCCGGCGCTAGCGAAAAGCGGGCCGTTATTGGCCCGTTTTTCCCGCAAAACAGGTTCGAAGCAGGCTTTTTCCGACCGCCACGAGCAAATATACTACCCCGGCCAGCAGCACGATTGTGGGGCCGGCTTCCAGGTCTCCAGAATAGCTGATGGCCAGACCGCAGGTTACCACTAGTGAGCAGATGATAATAGCGAGAACCATCATCTGCCAAAGGCGTATAGCAAAATTCCCGGCAACCGCGGCCGGCAAGGATAGCAGGGCAATGACCATTATGATGCCCACCACCCGAACAAGCAGCACCACGGCCAATGCCGTTATGCACAGCAGCAGTAGGTAAAACAGTCTGGAGTGGATGCCGCGGAGTCGTGCGAACTCTTCATCGAAGCAGACGGCCAGCAGTTTGTTGTGGAAGACGATTGCCGCGAGTACGACAAAAACATCGAATAAGGCGATGGTTTGTATATCTTGCCGTGAAATGAAAAGGATGCTGCCGAACAAATAACTCATGGCGTCGTTGCCCGCCGAGGCTTTGGTCAGCAGGATGATGCCGACCGACATGCCCACCACCCAGATGGCGCTTATGACGGTATCTTCGCGCTCTTTCGCATACAGGCTTACCAGACCGATTACCAGTGCGGAGATGATTGCGGCGGCAACCGCGCCGTACATGGGATCGAAAGCTTGCCAGCCGGGCACGCCGCGGAGATACAGGCCGGCGCCGATGCCACCGAGGGTGGAATGGGCGATAGCGCCGGCCAGATATGTAAGCCGACGTGCCACGACGTAGGTGCCGATAATGCCCATGGCTATGCTCGAAAGAATGCCCGCGACCAGCGCGTAACGCATGAAGGTGATATCGGGATTGCGGATCAGGTCGAAGAACTCAGCCATCGTTGTCCTCCGACTTTGTATCATGCGTGTGTTCGCCGCAACAACTATCGCCGTCGAGCCGGTCGGAATGCAGTACCATGCGCACGTCGCCTTCGTAGAGGTCGTGGATGGCGCGTCCATCGAGATCTTTGGTCGGATGTATGACCACGTCGCGATTTACACAGACGACCTTTTCGACGAGATTGGATACGAATCCCACGTCGTGAGAAATCACCAAGATGGTCATGCGGCGGTTCAAGCCGCGGAGGACTTCGAAAAGCCGCGTTTCGGTGGGCGTGTCGAGGTTGGCTGTGGGTTCGTCCAAGAGCAGGATGTCGGGCCGGCAGCAAAGCGCGCGGGCGATGAGCACCCGCTGGCGTTGTCCTCCGGAAAGCGCGGAAAGCGGCCGTTTGTACAGACTTTCCATGCCGACCTCGGCCAGGGCCTCAAGGGCCATGCGACGGTCGGCCGCGCTATACCAACCCAAGCGGCCGGCTAAAGACGATTGTCCCAGGCGTCCGGTGAGCACGATGTCCATCACACTGACCGGGAAGCGTGGATCGAAGTCGAGATGTTGCGGCATGTAACCGATCCGCAGACGCGATTCGTTGGCGGGCCGGCCGAAAACACGCAACCGGCCGGTGGTGGGGTGAATGAGACCTAGAATCAGTTTGGCC
>JAFGTN010000116.1 GCA_016934075.1 Pirellulales bacterium | reverse complement strand
ATAACTCAGTTGAAAACCGGACCGCGACCGGCCTACGGTTTAATAATCCAAGGTTTCTGGATGTCAACCTGAGAGATCCAGGAGATTTCCGCTTTGGCCGTTGACGTCCTTGACACGGATCGGTTCGTCATCTCGATCTTCGTCTGGGGATTGACCTTTTCCCTCGGGCGTTTCTTCCCATAGCTTGCGGCCATCGGCGTCTCGATCCTCGGTTTCATGATCCTCGCCATCGGTTTCGCCGATTCCGGCCGCGTTTTCGGCCTTCTGCTCGCTGACCGTCTGGCGTTGCTGAGCTGAAACTTCCTGGCGTATACGGTCAGACTCCGAACTGGAAGCCTGCGCCAACGGCGTACCCGCAACGCTTCCCGCAAGCCCCGCGCTTGGTCCTATGCTCATGAGAATTCTCCCACGGTTTGGGCAAGTTTAATCTTGGAAACCATATGGAGCTGTTTCTAGGTGGCTGTTATTCCTCTAGTATCACTTCAAATATAGATTACGTAACAGACGGGAGCGGCTACATAATAACTGTAGCACAGCCGCTCCCCGATGGAAGTACCTCAGCGTTCCAGGGGGCGTGATTGTACCGGTTGTCCCCTTTGAGTGGCTTGTTCTGTGAGTGCTGACCACGGTTTTGAGCCGGGGAACATTGCCCGGGCGGGTCTGCCTTGCGGGGGGGTGCGCCCGGCATTCGCCCCGCGTAAATCGGCTTGCAATTGCTGCAAGGCCTCCTTCGCCATGGGGAATATTTCTTTAGTCGTATATGGATTCTGCAACGTGCCGGTCACGTTGATCGCCAACACCTGTTCGCTGGCCCCACCTAAAATGGGGCTCACTATCGGTACATACCACTTGTCGCGGCCAACCACCGTATAAAACTTCAGGTTGATTTTTTTCGAAAGGAAATCCATGTCCCCGCGACCACGCAAGCTGATGGCGTCGCCCGTAAAATCGATGGGATTGAAATAGATATGGTTGCCTTCGATATTGAAACGGGTATTGCTATTATCGAAGGCATTCGTGTCTGGCGCGGTGATAGATAATATTTTCAATAGCGATATCATAACCGGCAATTCATAAACGTAGGCCTCACTCAGTCTTATTTCCCCGCGACCTTTCAGTGCGCTGAGGCTTTTGCCGGATCCCCGCAGGCCAATGGCGGCGTCGACCTTACCCTTTAGCCGTTGTCGACCGGCCATAGTTTCTTTGGCGCATTTAGACAGATCGGCACCGGCCAATGTTGCCTCTACCGAATAATGTCGGCTGCCGTCGAGTATGATACGACAATCGCCTTCCAGCCGGCCGCCGAAAACTTTGCCCGTCAGTTTGCGCGAACGGTCGCTGCCCGCTATTCGGTTATTCGGTGAGCGGTCGGTCTTTCGCATGGAGTACCCCAGCCAGGCCATGCGAGTATCGATCCAAATAGGCCCTCTAATATCGGTGATCTGTATGTTGTCGTACATCAACGACTCAATATCCAATTCGCCTTCGGAGAAGTAGTTTATGCCGTCGAACTGTCCTTTCACATTCAGGCTGCCGTGTATGTTGTGCAACTTCAAGCCGCAATCGATATTGCCTTGGTGGAAACCTACGGCCAGATTCCAACCGGCCCGAATCGGTTCACCCGGATGACCGTCGCTCTTAAGGTCAAGCGATCCGCGGCTGATATACATCGGCCCCGAAGGATTCAACTCGACCAGCGCTTTGCGCAGCCTGCTGGGCAAGGCTTGCACCAGTTCGCGATCCATCCGCAGCCTGTCGACCATAACGTCGTCGAGGTGGAAATGCCAACCGCCGTCGGCGGGCAATTCGCAATAACCTCTGCCTGACATTTGAATATCACCGTGTCTGGCCTTAAAACGTTCGAGTGTCACATGGCCGTTTTCATAGATCATGCGTCCCTGGATCTTTTCCATGCGATACGGAAACATCTTGGGCTCGATCGATATCGAGTCGCCCGTCATTCTGTCGACGCGCGGTTGAGCAACTACCTTGAGGTCGAGCTTTTTCTCGTCGTCGAACCAATCAATTTTGATTTCCTCGATGTTAATGATTCCGCGCGGTTTCGCGTCATCCCATAAACGTTGCAGATTCGGTCGCAGGGCGTTTCGCAACTCTTCTTCCAAAGGAATGTCTGTTCCGGTCAGCGACAAAGAAAGCTGCTTGCCTCTTTGCGTATCCTGCAGCCAACCCTCGCAGGTTATCCGCCCCGTGTCGTTGTAACCTTCAAGATTGCTTAATTTCCAACTGCCGTCGGGATGTCTCTCTATGGTTCCCACGATATCGCGGATGGGATAGGGAAACTGTTGGAATTTAATCGAGCAGTGGTTCAGGCCGATAAGGAAATGTTTCTGCGGCACACTTCCGGGAGCATCTCGCCATAGCTTTGCATGGAAACCGACCGAACCATGCGGATCGAGCCTGCAGAGCGTTGTATGAGAGCGAATGTTGAACTCCTTAATAGCCGCGAAGAGCTTCGAGTCGAGCGGAATATGCTCGCCGTATATCTCGACCGACCCCTGAGCCGGTATGGAATTCTTGGCCGCCCCCAAAGGATCGATAAGTTCGGCTTGAACTTGTATGGGATTATTGCCCGAATAGCCAGTTAAATCAGCGGTTAGTATCTTATCTTTCAATTTAATCTTGCCATGTGCATGCTCCAGACGATATGGGAATTTCTGGTGCGCAAAAGCAACATCGCCACATTCGACCGATATTCGCGCCAGGTCTGAACGAAAGCCGTTCAAATGCGATTCTAGATGCAATTCGACTCGCCTAAGATGGCCGCTGGGATTGTACTTGTCCCATGCAGCTTTCAATCCGGGTGAGAGGCCGGCCGTTAACGATTGTTCGAGTTTCAACTCATTGATCTCGGCGTCGAACTCCCATGGGGCTTCGGGGCCGAAACCGGCCATCTTGCCCGACAATCGCAACGTCGTGCGGCCGCTTTGCGCAAATAGATCCTTCACCGAAAAGCCGTCATTGTTGCAGCAGATCGTGGCCCGTATGTTCGTCAGTGGATACGGCAACCGCGGATCGTCCATGCGGCCCTCTTCCACATCGCCGGAAAGTTTGAATAGTAACGGTTGCTCCTGCGTATCGCCGTTGCACAGACGAAAACCGAATTTACCCCGGCCGCGAAAAGTCCCCAACGCCCGCAGACGTTCGGCAGCGAGTGACGGAAGCGAACCGCACAGTTCAGGTGACAACTCCAGACCTTCTATAATGCCTCCTATATCCCAACTCGCACCTTTGGCATCACCCGAGCCGGGATCGAATGTGCCGGTGAACTCGACTCGGCGAAGGTGATCGCCGGTGAGAGAACCACTGACCGTGCGGGCATTGGCATTGTTTGCCGACTGTTCGCCATCTGTCTGTTCCAATGTGCCCAGGCGAAGATTCAAATCACGAAGAGTGAAACTGCTGACGGGATTTTTACGCTCGTCGACTATTTCAACAGTGCCACCCTCGATAATTACTTCTGGAGGACGATCGCTGAAACTGGGCAGCGGCAAAAGGTTGGCCGCGTTCCAGGATCCATCGGCCCGACGCGTCAAGCGAAAAACGGGACGGCGGATCGTGACCTTCGATATCGGAACCTCGGGGCACATGAGCTCCGGCAATTCCGTCGAGCAGTCGAGAACTACATGTTCAAGGTATACCAGCGCACTATCGGCCACACCGCCATCTGAATTCGTGCCACGCTCGGAAAACGACATCCCCCGGATCTCGATCCCTACACCCTCTACCAGTTGGGCCGAACGCACGCGCACCTTCATGTCGGGATAGTGTTCAGCGAAACGCGCTTCCACGTGCAGGCGAATTTCCTCGTCGATGCGGTGGTACAAATACGGCACTATTATCGCGGCCGCCACCACGCCAGGAACGAGTCCCCACTTGAAGATGAACCAACAGAAGTTGACAAAAACCTTGACGATAGAAAAACCCTCCATGGTTATTCAGTGCGTCGGGTGGCACTTTGCCCGCAAAAATCCATTCCGTAGTATTCTAGCGTTTTCTTCCTAGTTCTCCCACACGATTTTGGGAGTCATCCCAATTCCCCCAAAATACCAAAACCCCCGAAGCCAGCACGACTAAACCAAACATGGCCGGCTGGCGATAACGTATGGAACCCACAAATATCATGTGCAAAAGCGTCAAATAAACGGCTGGTATCCAACATAGTACATACGGCCAACCCTGCCTAAAGGTTTTCACGCCGCCAGAAATTCCTAGAATCAGCACCGGTATATAAATCAATGCGATCCCCAAACGGATCGGCCAGGCCGAAAGACTTGGCTCGTTGGGCCAGATGTTCCATATCCGCAGGAACTTGATGGCTGCTAAATGCAACGTTCGTAGGGGATTGTCGGCCGCCCAATTCAGTGCGCGTGTTCTGGCAAGCCGATCCAGGCGATATTCGAACAAATCCCCCAGCTCATCATCTATGCCCCTCTGATCTCTCTGCAGTTCTTCAACAAACGGATCCACAAAGTCCATATTGCTTGCGCCGTTTGCCACTGGATTCATACCGTCATACAAGCTGACCCCCACCTGCAAAGTTGTGGGCACAAAACGCCCGCTAACTGTTGAATTTCGTACCCACCAAGGAGTCATCACAGCGATCAACGCCAATAATGACACCGCCCCCAGAATGATTTGTTTGTATCGATCCCTGCAAATCAGAATTCCCATGAACAAAGCAAACGGTGTAAACAACAACCATTCGGGGCGCACCAACGTAGCTACGCCGGCTACCAGACCTGCGCAAACCGCCAATATTATCGAGCGTCCGCGTCGCTCTTCTCGCCAGGCGGCTACCCATATTGCCATCTGCAACACCACCAATGGGCAAAATGCCGACTCGCTCAGAACAAGCACGCTCATCGCTATCGCGCCTGGATAAATGGCCGCCATTGCGGCGGCAAGATTAGCGGCTCGCAGCCCAAATAAGTCGCGAGCCAGCCACCAAACACTCCAAACGCCCAGCGTGCCGCAAATAACACCTATCAGTCTGGCGGCCATGATCGGCGGATCTGACCAGATCATGAATAGCGGCGAAAGTAAAAGCGGATAGCCGGGCGTGCGAAAGATTTTTGCATCATAGGAACCATAAACGTACGGTTCTCCGTGGGCAATCGACTCGGCCAGCGACCAGTAGCTAAGACTATCACCGAACACAAACCGCTCGCCTACTCGCGATTGCCAGTAAACGGCCACACCCAACCGCAGCATGAACGCCAACAACAGAATTGAAAGCGGTGCGATCCGATTATATGAAGCGGATTTCAACACTCACACTCTCTCCAAGGCATTCTCCAACGCATCGGCCACTGTTCGTAGAGCTTTGACTCGTGCATAGAGTTTACAGTTCGCCTCTAAAATCGTCCATGGGGCGTAGGTCGTGCTTGTGCGCGAGAGCATTTCGACTACGGCCTTTTTGTATTGGGGCCATTTTTCGCGATTTCGCCAATCCTCGTCGGTGATCTTCCATTGTTTTTCCGGTGTGTCTTCGCGGTCCTTGAATCGACGTAACTGCTCGTCCTCGCTGACCTGTAGCCAAAATTTGACTATTACCGTGCCGAATTCGCTCAATTGCCGTTCGAATTCATTGATTTCACGATAGGCTCGTTTCCAATCTTCTTCTGCGCAAAAGCCTTCGACTCGTTCGACCAGCACTCGCCCATACCAGGTGCGGTCGAAAATCGTGATGTGTCCGGCTTTGGGAACTTCTCGCCAAAAACGCCATAGGTAATGTTGTGATTTTTCGATCTTTGTGGGCGCGGCGATGGGAACTACTTCATAGCCTCGCGGATCGAGGCCGCGGGTGAGCCGTTTGATGTTGCCGCCCTTGCCGCCCGCATCCACGCCCTCATAGGCGATCACGGCCGGAATCCGTTCGACATATAGCTCGTGTTCAAGGCGGAACAGCTTGCGCTGCAATTTATCCAGTTCTTCGTCGTACTCTTCGCGAGACATCGACAACGAAAGATCCACCCTGTCCAGGACGGTACTCTCGTTGGTGGGAGACTCCTCCGGAACGGGCATCGGCTTTAATTCGGGAGGTGGGTTGTCGCGACGTCGCTGCAGTTCGCTTTCCACCGCGTCGACAATCGTTTCAAAACACTTTACACGGCGGAAACGTCCTTGCGTGGCTTCCACGATCGTCCAGGGCGCGTCAGCCGTGCTGGTTCGAGCCAGCATCTCCTCTACGGCCTTGCTCCATTTGTCGTATTGGCGATATTGCCGGCGTTCCTGCTTGCCCACCTTCCAGGCCGTGGCCGCCGTTTTGCGAAGGGTCTTAAAACGCAGCTTCTGCTCCTTTTTGTCGATGTGTAGCCAGATCTTCACGATCACCGTACCGGCATCAGTCAGTTGACGCTCGAATTGCTGGATCTCATCATAGGCCTCGTCACAGTCGCGAGCAGAGATATCACCGTCGATTCGCTCGTTCAAAACACGCATGTACCAGGAATGGTCGAAAATAGCAATAATTCCCGCGGCGGGAGTTTTGTTCCAAAACCTCCACAGCCAAGGATGGTAACGCTCGTCTTTACTGGGCGAGAAAATCGGATGCACTTGGAAACCGCGGGGATCGAGCACTTGTGCAAGGCGATTGATGATCGTCCCCTTGCCGGCCGCGTCCCAACCCTCGAAAACGATAACAACAGGAACACCGGCCTCGCGGGCGGCGCGTTGGCACCGCCCCATGCGGACTTCCAATTCGGAAAAAACCCGTTTATAGACATCTTTATCGAGCCGTTTGTTCAAGTCGACCAGTTCAAGCATTTTTGGGTCCTTGACAATATGTTCATGAACACTCCAGGTCAGCTATAATTCTCATATTCAACTGTAGCATCTTTCAGCGTAGAGCCGAACCCTCCCTACACCCCCCGCGGTGAGTACCCTAATCCTAAAGGTCATCAGATGAATCGTTCTTTAAACGCTTTCTTATATGTAACTGCTGTGCTGTTATTCATTGCCGCCAACACATCCCCGGCCGCCGAAAAAACAGAATCCGATAAGGTCGCGGTTAGGAAGAATGCCTCATTGGATGATGTCACGTCCCGCTTTGTGAGCGACCCGCCTGCGATTAAATCTTCCTGGGATGATTTGCTCTCGGGCGTGAAAAACCGTAAGGACTGGCAGCGGCATCGCGAGGTTCTGCGAAAACGCTACCTGGATTTGCTTCGCGACCAGTACAAGCCGGCCCGTCCGCCGCTGGAATTGAAATGGCACGAAGCGACCGTGGTCAACGGCAAATACACGCGGCATCTAATCAGCTACAACGTAGAGGCCGACGAGCGTGCACACGCTTTTTTAGGTATTCCGCTGGAACTAAAAGACGCGAAACATTCGGCGCCAGCCGTGGTCGCCCTGCACGGCACATACAAGCACGGCAAGGAGCGGGCGGCCGGTCTTGAGGATAATCCCGACAAGGCATATCTCGATCATCTGTGCCGCCGAGGTTATGTGGTTAT